>JBLYYU010000023.1:0-3114 GCA_048550275.1 Polyangiales bacterium | reverse complement strand
GTGCACCATCACGTCGCAGTCGGTGGCTGCCAGGGCCAGCCGGTTTGGATCACCGAGGTCGCCGACGACGCGTTCGACATCTTGAAGCGAACGCGAGTCGCTGCTTTCGCGGACGTAGGCGACGACCTCGTGACCGGCCGCCTGCAAGTTGCGCAGAACCGCGCCGCCGATGAATCCGGTTGCCCCTGTGACCAGACAGCGCACGCCTTCTTGTAACAGGAAGCGCCCGGTTCACAAGAGGCTAGGCCGCCTTGCGGGCGTCCTTGGCCGGCGCTCGAAGCCTCGCGCCAATGGCGTCGCGAAGCTTCTCGTCTTTTTCGATCAGGTCGCGGGCGTTCTCGCGGCCTTGCGCGATGTTCTTGCCGGCGAAACGGAAGTAAGAGCCGCTTTTCTCGACCACGTCGACCGCGACCGCCCGGTCGAGCAAGTCGCCGATGGCGTCGATGCCCTTGCCGTACCGTATGTCGAACTCGGCCTTTCGGAACGGAGGCGCCAGCTTGTTCTTGACGACCTTCACTCTAGTGCGATTGCCAAGCACGGAATCGCCTTGCTTGACAGCGCCGATGCGGCGGATGTCCAGGCGCACCGATGCGTAGTATTTCAGCGCGTGGCCGCCGGTCGTGGTTTCTGGGGACCCGAAGACGACGCCGATCTTCATGCGCAGCTGATTGATGAAGACGATCGTCGTTCCTGTCCGATGCGCGGCGCCCGCGAGCTTTCGCAGAGCCTGACTCATCAGTCTGGCCTGCAGCCCCATGTGGGAATCGCCCATATCACCATCGAGCTCCGCCTGGGGAACCAGTGCCGCGACCGAGTCGATCACGAGGAGGGCGACCGCCCCGCTTCGGACCAGCACCTCGGCGATATCGAGAGCCTGCTCGCCGCTGTCGGGCTGGCTCACGAGGAGGTCTTTGGCATTCACGCCCAGGTTCTGGGCGTAGTGAACGTCGAGCGCGTGCTCGGCGTCGATGAAGGCAGCGACGCCGCCGCCGGCTTGGCACTCGGCGATGGCGTGGAGGGTCAAGGTCGTCTTGCCGCTCGATTCCGGCCCATACACCTCGACCACGCGGCCCTTGGGGTAGCCGCCGCAGCCGAGTGCCTCGTCGAGGGAGGGGCTTCCGGTTGGAATGCAGGGCACTCGCTCGGCTTTGCGGTCGCCGAGCCGCATCATGGCCCCCTTTCCGAACTGTTTCTCGACGTTCTGCAGGAGCGTGTCGACGGCCTTGAGTGCTTGTTTCATCGGGACTCTCTTTCCTGTGAGTGGTTTGCTTTCATGCAGCGCCTGAACCTCAAGCGGGCTCGCGGTCCAGGACGCGGTATTGCAGCGCTTCGGCGGTGTGGGCGGGCAGCACTTCGTCCGCTTCGTCGAGAGCGGCGATCGTGCGCGCGACCCGCAGCGCCTTCAGGTACGCGCGTGCGCTCATCTTCATGCGTTCGACGCCGAGCTCGAGGAGGGTGAGCGCCTCTTTCGAGACCTTGCTCGTGAGCGACTCCAAGCTCGACGCGGAGTCTGTGGAGCGAAGACGCAGGCGCGCTTGTTCGACCCTGTGCTGGACCGCCTTGGAGGGCTCCCCCCGCGTGGCTTTCCGCATGACGCGCGCACTTACGCGCGGCACCGCGACCTGAAGGTCGAACCGGTCGAGGAGGGGCCCCGACACCCGACCGCGATAGCGGGCGATTTGGTGTTCGCCGCAGCGGCAGTAGCGCGTAGGGTCGCCGTGGTAGCCGCAGGGGCAAGGATTCATCGCGGCCACGACCATGGGCTCTGCGGGCAGACGCACGCGTTGGCGAGCTCGGGAGATGACGACTTCGCCTTCTTCCATGGTGGTGCGGAGTGTTTCGATGGCGTCGCGGCGGAACTCGGGAAGCTCATCGAGGAAGAGGACGCCGCGGTGGGCGAGGGTGAGCTCGCCCGCCCGAACCGGTTCGCCACCGCCCACGATCGCAGCAGCGCTCGCCGTGTGATGCGGCGCGCGAAACGGCCGTTGCCGGCCGAAGAGGATGCGCGACGAGCGGAGCCCCGCGGTGCTAGCGATCGTCGCGATCTCGAGCGACTCCTCCGAGGACGGAGACGGCAAGATCGAGGGGAGCGCCCGGGCGAGCATCGTCTTCCCGGCCCCCGGGCTTCCGATCAGCAGCATGTGGTGAGCCCCCGCGGCGGCGATCTCTAGTGCGCGCCGTGCGCCCTCCTGGCCGCGAATTGCGCTGAGGTCGCGGTCTGGCTCCGAGTCGAGGCCCGGATCGAACGCTTCGGCGGCTTCGGTGACGTCGGCCAGAGGAGCCTCGCCACCCAGCCAGCGCACGACGGCGCCCACATGCGGCGCGGTCATCACCGAAACGCCTTCGACCAGCATCGCCTCCTGACGATTGCCTTCGGGGATGATGGCGTTCGTGAGCCCCGCTTGGCGGGCGCTTCGCAGCAATGCGAGCACGCCGCGCACCGGACGAAGCTCGCCGGAGAGTGAGAGCTCGCCGACCAGCAGCGTGCTCGAAAGCTGCTCTGTCGATACGCCTTCGCAAGCCGCCAGAACCGACACTGCGATCGCAAGATCGAGCCCTGCACCCGTCTTGGGCACGTCACCCGGGGCGAGATTCAGAACCAGGTGCCGCGGTGGGAACGCGAAGCCGATGGATGAGAGCGCCGCGCGGACTCGGATCCGGCTCTCGCGAACGCCGCGCTCCGGCAGGCCAACGATGTCGAAACCGGGCAGACCTTCGCCGAGACGAACCTCGACTTGAACCGGGTTGGCTTCGATGCCGATGAGGCAGGCGGCGTGCGCGGTCGCGAGCATGCGCGAGTAGAGAGCACGTGGCGTGCCAGCGACCCGGTCAATGACTTCGCATACCTAGGAACGCTCGTTCGACGTGTTTCGTCGGTGCCGCCGGCGCCCGCCGGGGGTGTGGTGGTTGCAGGAACCGAGACCTGGTCAGTCTTAATTACACCGCCCGCTCGGACGCCTTCGGCGCCTGTTTGTCCCGTCCCACCGCCCCCACACGAGCGCTGGCTGCCGCGGGTGTGGTGAGGGGTGCTGCAGGAACCGAAGCCTGGTCAGTCTTAGTTACACCGCCCGCTCGGACGCCTTCGGCGACTGTTCGTCCCGCCCCACCGCCCCC
>JBLYYU010000022.1:0-3101 GCA_048550275.1 Polyangiales bacterium | reverse complement strand
GTCGGTTAGCACCGTGATCTGAAAAATTGGCTTCTCCGAGGACAAAAAGCCCTGGAATAGTACTCATCAAATCATAGTCAACCCAGAGCCCGCCCATCGTGTAGTGCGGTGCCGGGAAGATGCGCATCGGCGTCTTGTACGGGCTCTCGTCGGTAATGCGCTCGTACATCTCGAACAGGTTGCCGTAGCGTTCGCGAATCATGTCCTCGCCGAGGCGCTTGATCGCGTCGCCGAAATCGAGATAGACGCCGCGACGCTCTCCGTTGACCTCCTGGCCAACGCCGAGCCCGTCGTTGGTCACGTAGAGCGCGTTTCGCGACGCAACGTCGCGAGGGACGAGGTTGCCAAAGGCGGGGTAGCGCTCTTCGAGGTAGTAGTAGCGATCCTCTTCGGGGATGTCCTCGGGTCGTTTGGTGACGTCTTCCTTCTTGCGTGGGACCCAGACGCGGCCGTCGTTACGAAGCGACTCGCTCATCAGCGTGAGCTTCGACTGGTAGCTCCCGGCCTGCGGGATGCACGTGGGATGGATCTGCGTGTAGCAGGGGTTCGCGAACGCTGCGCCGTGCCGGTGCGCGCGCCAGGCCGCCATGACGTTGCAGCCCTTGGCGTTGGTCGACAGGTAGAAGACGTTGCCGTAGCCGCCGGTGCACAGAACGACCATGTCGGCGATGTGCGGGCTGACCTCGCCCGTCGTCATGTCACGAGTGACGATGCCTCGTGCCCGACCATCGTGGACGATGAGGTCGAGCATCTCGGTCCGCGGGAACATCTCGACGGTGCCGTCTTCGATCTGCTTGCTGAGCGCCTGGTACGCGCCGAGCAGAAGCTGCTGGCCCGTCTGCCCTCGGGCATAGAAAGTACGCGACACCTGGGCGCCGCCAAACGATCGATTCGCGAGCAGACCGCCGTACTCACGGGCGAACGGTACTCCCTGCGCAACCGCCTGATCGATGATGTTCACGCTGAGCTGGGCCAGCCGGTACACGTTCGATTCACGGGAACGGAAGTCTCCGCCCTTCACCGTGTCGTAGAACAGCCGGTACACGCTGTCGCCGTCGTTTTGGTAGTTCTTTGCCGCGTTGATTCCGCCCTGGGCGGCGATGCTGTGCGCTCGCCTGGGGCTGTCCTGGTAGCAGAAGCACTTGACGTTGTAGCCCATCTCGCCGAGCGATGCGGCTGCGGCACCGCCTGCAAGCCCGCTGCCCACGACGATGACGCTGTACTTACGGCGGTTGGCCGGAGCGACGAGCTTGTTCGCCTCTTTGTGCTTATCCCAGCGATGCTCGATGGGACCGGTCGGTTCGTTCGATCGAAGTTCCATGGCGACCCTTACAGTGTGACGAATCCAGCGAGCACCGAGATCGGGAACGAGAGGTTTCCGATGGTGATCGCAGCCGCGATCGCGATGGCGACGTCACGGCGGTACTTGTTGTAACGAGGATGATTGGCGCCCAGCGTTTGCATCGCGCTGAAGATCCCGTGGAAGATGTGAAGGCCGAGAGCGACGTTGCCCAGAATGTACACACCGGCGATCAGGGGATTCTGAAAGCCTTCGACGACGTTCCGGTACACCTCGCCCGGGTGCGCCGGGAGAATCGTGAAGTGCAGCAAGTGGTAGACCACGAAGAGTAAGAGAATCGGGCCGGACCAGTACATCGTCCGAGCTGCGTAGTCGGTCGCGAGGTCTTGGCGCTTCTTGTAGCGCGAGCCGCGCGCCTTGGTGTTGCGCGCCCAGAGCGAAAACGCGGAAGCGATGTGGACGCCGAACGCGAAGAGCAGGGCCAGTCGAGTACCCCAGAGGACTGGCGTCAGGCTCTGCAGCAGATGGGCATAGTCGTCCAAGGCCTCCTGGCCGCGGTACAGGTTCAGGTTGCCCAGGAAGTGGCCGATCACGAAGCCAACGATGATCAGCCCGGACAGGGCCATGATCACCTTCTTCCCGATGGTCGTTTGATGCAGCGTCAAGGCTCGTTGCATGGGTTCTCCTCAGTGCCCTCAGCGGCGGGCGGCCGATTCATACATCCACCGGCGGAGGCTTGCCAGAGCCGGGTGGAAAAAAGCGCGCGTTTCAAAGCTCGGGGGGGTCGTAGTACTCCACATGGTCGCCGCGAAACGTTTCGAGCACCGTGACACCGTCTTGCTCGCTCACCAGGTAATTCGGCCCGATCGGGACTTTGCCCAGACCGCCCGGCGTATCGACGATGAGCTTCGGCAACGCGATGCCGCTGAGACGCCCTTGCAGAGCCGCCATCAATTCGACGCCGCGCCGCAGAGGCGTGCGCAGGTGCCCAGTTCCGCCAACTGGGTCCATTTGAAGGAGGTAATAGGGTCGAACCCGCGAACGGACCAGACCTCGAAAAAGCGTTTCGAGCACGTCGGCTTGGTCATTGACGCCCCTGAGCAGCACGGTTTGGTTCATCACCGGCAGCCCCGCGTCGCAGAGCTTCCCGCAAGCTTCGCGCGCCTCCTCGGTGAGCTCCTTCGGGTGATTGAAATGGGTCATGATCCAAGCGGATTCGTGGCTTTCGCGAATGGCGCTGCAGAGCTCTTCGGTGATTCGCTGGGGGAGGGTGACCGGAACCCGGGTCGCAAGGCGCACGTAGTCGACGTGCTCGATTTGCCGGATTCTGCGGAGAAGCCGGGCGATTCGCCCAGTCGACATCAGAAAGGGATCGCCGCCCGAAACGATGACGTCCCGGACCTCGGGATGGGCCTCGATCCACTCGAAGGCGGGTTCGAGTGCGGCCATGGAGCGCGCTCCACCGCCGTCTCCGACCAGGCGGGAGCGCGTACAGAAGCGGCAATAGACTCCGCAGCGGTCGGTCACGACGAGGAGGACCCGGTCCGGGTAACGACGAATGAGGTGCGGCGCGACCTCGTGGGCCTCCTCCCCGAGCGGATCCCTGAGATCGCCCTTGACCGCGATCGCCTCCTCGACCCGCGGGATGCACTGCCGGCGAATGGGGCAATCGGGGTCGACCGGATCGCAGAGAGCCAGGTAGTAGGGCGTGATCGAGATAGGCATGCCGGCGGCGGCAGTGCGGGCGGCACCAATCCGTTCCTCGTCCGACAGGCTCAGCGCCACTTCGAGGGTGAGCTTG
>JBLYYU010000021.1:0-4457 GCA_048550275.1 Polyangiales bacterium | reverse complement strand
GCGTGAAGCGCTTCGGCAAACGGGTGAGGGATCCGCGTCTCGAAGCGCTTCTCGATTTCCCGTTCGGCCCAACCCGGGCTTTTGTCGACGTGACAGCCGGTGCAGGCGTCCGGGGCGCCGATCGCCTCGGCGAGCGCGGGCCGCGGAATCCCAAATCGATGGTCCGCGCGGTCGTCGTTGACCATGTACGTCCGCTCCGGCATGTGGCAGTCCCTGCACAGGCTGCCCTCGGTGCCCGCCTCGTGAAAGAGGTGCTTCGGCGTGTCGTAGACGTCGGCCTGGTGGCACCGGCTGCAAAGTGCGTTGCCCTCCAAGCGAAGCTTCGTGCTGTGCCCGTCGTGGCAGTCGCTGCAGACCACGCCGGCAGCGTGCATCTTGCTCTGAAGGAACGATCCGTAGACGTAAACCTCGTCTCTGATTTGACCGTCATCGAAATAGAGCCGGTCGTCGAGAGCGGCGACACGGTATCGGTCGTGGTAGCTCGGGCTGTCGCCACCGAGGTCGGCGCGACGCGAATGGCATGGAGCACAGCTCTCCACTTCGTCGCTCGCCTCTGCCGTGGTCAGTGACGCGATGGCCTTACCGTCGCCAAACGTCCAAGCCCGCGCCGCCGGCGCCGACAAGCGTCGTTCAAAGCCCGAGACTGCACCGAGCGCCTCATTCGCGGCCTCCGCGGCTTCGGCGAGCTCGACGTGTCGTGAACCAGGCCCATGGCAGGCCTCGCAGCCAACGTTGATTTCGAAGTACTCGGTCGAATAGCGCTTCGTCGACCGGTCGTAGTTCTTCTTCAGCGCCGTCGAATGGCAGTCGGCGCAAGAGTAGTTCCAGTTGTAGCTGGGACCGGTCCAGTGGAGCGCGTCGCCGGGCTCGACATACTCGTCAGGCTGCAGATGGAACCAGCGCTGCCCGCCCAGCTCCTTCGGCCTCGTGTCCCAGGCGAACAGGAACGACTGGAGGCGACCTGGTTCGATCTCGACCAGGTACTGCTGCAGCGGCTCGACGCCAAACGTGAACAAGACCGGGAAACGCCCAGGCTTCCCGTCCGCTCCAAGCGCTTCGACGAAAAACGCGTCGCCGTCACGAACGAAGCGCGCGGACTCCTTGTAGTAGCGAACGGTTCGGTCATTGAAATCACCGAGGACCGTATCGGGCGTTGCCTCCTGCATCGCGAGATCGTGGTGCGAGCCGGTCCAACGCTCGTGCTCGTCTTCGTGGCACGACGCGCACTTGGGCGTCCCGGCGTGTTCGAGAGGGCCGGCGGCAGTAGGCGTGACCGGCGCCTCGGCTGGCTTCGACTCGACGTCTGGCGCCACCTCGTCTGCCTTCTTGCTGCAGGCTGCGCACAACAGGACGATCGCGACTGTCAAAACCGAGGTTGGCGCAGATCTCATGACCCGCCCGGTCTAGCGCGTATCTCCAAAAGGGGACAGCCCCCATTTGCTCGGGATACAGTGCAGGAGTGAAGGTCGATCGAAGTAACGCGGTTCGCCTAGTGCAGTTCCTGGTTGGCCTGTTCTTTCGCAAGGTCGAGGTCACCGGCTCCGAGAACGTACCCGACACCGGAGGCGGCATTCTCATCGCCTGGCATCCAAACGGCCTCGTCGACCCGGCGCTCATCATCAGCGGCTTTCCTCGGCGCGTGGTCTTCGGCGCGAGACACGGGCTTTTCTCTTGGCCGCTCGTCGGTCGACTAATGCGCGCGCTCGGCACCGTGCCGATCTTTCGAGCGTCCGACATGAAGAACGCGAGCGACGACGCGCGCCGGCAGGCCAACCGAAAGAGCCTCGACGCGATGGCTCAGGCGGTCTGTGATGGAGGCTTCGCCGCGCTGTTCCCGGAAGGCGTCAGCCACGACGACCCGTTTCTCCAAGAGCTGAAGACGGGCGCCGCGCGGCTCTACTACCGAGCCAATCAACTCTGTTCGGACGGCGTCCCCCCGGTCATCATCCCGGTTGGCCTGCACTACGACGCCAAGACCATGTTTCGCTCGGACGCGCTCGTCGAGTTCCACGAGCCGCTCGAGCTTCCCCACCAGCTCCTCGCGCCGATCGCCGAAGGCGACGACGAAGCCCTCCGAGCACGGAGCAGCGAGCTGACCCGCGTCCTCGAGCCGGTCCTCCAAGAAGTCACGCATGCGACCGAGAGCTGGGAGCTCAATCGCCTGATGGGCCGCGTGCGCTCTTTGGTACGCGCGGAACGAGCAAAGCGTGCTGGCGTGAGCCTGAAAGCTCCGGACATGGCCGAGCGCGCGCTCGGAATGGCGCGAGTTTGGAAGGCGTACGAGGAACGACGCAAGAGCGACCCGGAAGCAGTCGAATCGCTGCTCGCCAGGGTCGACGCATACGACGCGGCGCTCCGCGAAATAATCCTCGAAGACGACGACCTGGACGAGCCGCCACGAATCGATTCGAAATGGCTCCCCGTGCTCCTCACGGTTCAGGCCGCAGTCGTCTTTCTGATCTTTCCGCCGGTGCTTCTTCTGGGTGTCCTGATCAACGCTGCGCCGTTCTTTCTGATTCGTTTCCTCGCCCGAATCGGGTCGAAGCAATACAAGGACACGGCGACCATCAAACTGGTCGGAAGCCTCGTCTTCTTCCCGCTCACCTGGCTGATTTTCGCCCTCCTGGTCGGCCTCGGGCAGATCGAGCTTCACAACAGCTTCGCCGGGATCCCTCTCGCGCCCTGGCGCGCGGGCATCACTACGTTTCTCATCGGCGCATTCGGCGGCGCGCTGGCCTTGGTCTATATCGAGTTGGTGAAGCGCACCTGGACCTCGATCAAGATCCGCGCAAAGCGGCAGTGGGGCGCGAACATCGTCAAACGGCTATCCGCCGAACGCTCCGCGCTCTACGACCTAATCGAAGAAATGCGTGCAGGCCTCGACCTGCCCGGCGACGTGCTCGCCGACGGCCGAGTGGGAACGCGCCCGTTCGCCCTCGACCCGGACGACATGCCCTAGCCGCCCTGCCCCTTCCAAGGGACGTCCTCGACGCCGGCCGCATGGTTCGCGTACCGCGCGAGGGTGAACAGCAAATCGCTCAGCCGGTTGATGTAGCGAATGAGCTCGCCGCGGACGTCTTCGTGCGCCCCGAGCTCCACCAACGAACGTTCGGCCCGCCGGCACACGCATCGAGCCACGTGAAAGCGCGCCGCACCTTCGCTCCCGCCCGGCAGGACGAACGAGGTCAGCGCGGGCGGGCCTTCCTCGTACTTGTCGATGGCACGTTCGAGCGCTTCGACCTGAGACTCTTCGATGAGCGGCATGGCACTCTTCTGCTTTCGCTCCGCCGTCGAGCCCAGCTCGGCGCCCACCTCGAACAAGTCGTTCTGAACCTGATTGAGCAGCGCATCGAGAGCCGGGTCCGAAACTGCAACGCGGGCCCAGCCGACGGTGCTGTTGAGCTCGTCGACCTCGCCATAGGACGCGACCCTAAGCGATGCTTTGGAAACCCGGGCCCCACCAAACAATCCGGTCTCGCCGGCGTCGCCTGTCTTCGTGTAGATCTTCATTCCTCGGTCCCCTTACCTGCAAAGCAATCGCCCAGCGCAACCCCGCGTCCGCTGGCAAACGAACGAGCGTCGACCCGCTTCCGGCCGCTCTCCTGGAGCTCCTGAATCTCGAGGGTTCCCTCCGCGCATGCCACCAGGATGCCTTCCGGGTCGAGCGCAATCACCTGCCCCGGTGTCGCCCCTTCCGGATCGAGCGTGCTCGCAATCGCTCGATGCACCTTGATTCGCCGCTCGCCGAGAACCGTGTGTGCGCCAGGCCAGGGGTTCATTCCTCGAATCTGGTTGTACACGCCGCGCGCCGACTTGTGCCAATCGATCCGCCCGTCCTCCTTGTGGAGCAGCGGAGCCATCGTCGCGAGTGCGCCATCCTGCGGCGTCGGGTTCAGCTCGCCGGCCACGTAACGAGGAAGCTCCGCGCCGAGGAGCTCGGCTCCCATCTTCGAGAGTCGTTCGCTCAGCGTCGCGGCGTCATCGTCGGCCGCAATCGGCGTCGAAGAGCTCGCCAGAATCGCCCCGGTGTCCATGCCCTCGTCCATCTGCATCAAGGTGACCCCGGTCTCCGCGTCCCCGTGCACGATCGACCATTGAATGGGCGCCGCACCGCGCCAGCGCGGCAGCAGGGACGCGTGAACGTTCACGCAGCCGGCTCGCGGCGCCTCTAGCACTGCGACGGGCAGGATCCGTCCGTACGCAACGACCACCGCGACGTCGGCCTCGAGCGCGCGCAGGCGCTCGGCAAACTCGGCGGTCCGCACTCTCGTCGGCTGCCAGACTTCGAGGCCGAGCTCCAGCGCGCGCTGCTTCACGGCGGGCGGACGCAGCACCAAACCACGGCCCGCGGGCCGGTCCGGCTGCGAGATGACTACGGCAACATCGCTAATCTCGTGCAGCGCGTCGAGGCAGGGCACCGCAAACTCGGGACTGCCAAAAAAAATCGTCTTCACAGG
>JBLYYU010000020.1:0-7164 GCA_048550275.1 Polyangiales bacterium | reverse complement strand
GTTTTCACGCCGATGTATTGCTGGAGCTGATCGGGCGGCACGATCGCCTCTGCCTTGAAAAGCACCCCCGGCGCCACAACCCGCATCAACCCCCGAAAGACTTGGATCAAGTCGAAGACTTCGGCTTGGTTCTGGCAGTTTGTGCCCATCCGCTTCCAGACGAAGGGCGCGGCATCGAGCCGCAAGACATCGACTCCCTGGTTCGCCAGGAAGAACATGACGTCCATCATCTCTCTGAAAACGTTGGGATTCGTGTAGTTGAGATCCCACTGGTAATCCATGAACGTGGTCCATACCCAGCGGCCTGTGCCTGCCATTTCGGGGCACCAGGTGAAGCTGCCTGGCGCGTCGTCCGGGAAGATCTCCGGCAGCGTCCTCTCGTACTCGTCCGGGAGCGCGCGATCCGGGAAGGTGTAGTAGTAATCGAGGTACTTCGTTTCACCGGCGATGGCTCGCTGCGCCCAGTCGTGCTCCTTTGCCGTGTGGTTGACGACCAGGTCGACGCAAACCGAGATGCCCCGCTCGTGCAAGTCCGTCGCCAACGCCCCGAGGTCATCCATGGTTCCGAGCTCGGGTTTGACCGCACGGTAGTCGCTCACAGCGTACCCGCCGTCGTTGGGCGCCGGCCGGGGATGAAGTAGCGGCATCAGGTGCAGGTAGGTGACGCCGAGCTCCTCGAGGTAGCCGACCTTGCTCCTTACCCCTTCCAGCGTCCCGGCGAACAAATCTGGATAGCAGACGTAGCCCACCATGTTGGAGCGCTCGAACCAGTCCGGCGTGAACTGGCGTTCGAGATCCAGCAGGCGCAGGGGCTCAGGACGCGCGCCGTACGCCTCCACCATGACCTCGAAGAGAGATTCGACCTGAGTTTCGAAGTCGGGTCGACTCCCGTAGAGCTCGACCAGAGGGTAGTAGATGTCTTCGAAGTAGCGCTCGAAGCGCAGCCAGAAAATGTCGGCATCCCGCGGCTGACACCTTCTGGCGAGCTTCTCGGAGTGTCGCTCCTTGAATGACAGGAACTCGGAGCGGGCATCGTCGGCCATTTGAATCGCGTTGTGCATCGTCTTGTACCTGAAAGGACGGCGACTACTGCAAGCTCCATGCCCAGTCGCCAAACCTCGATGAAGCATGGAAATCCCATCCATTGTGGCTCGGCTGGCCTCGGCTAGGGTCGAGTTTTCGCACCCGGCCCTGGCTTGAGCTCGCCTGCGCCTTCATGAGACCTCGGTGCTTCGGGCTTTGTCGATGGCGCTGCCCCAGAGCTTCCAGACCGTTATCGACAGCGCTCCGATGAGGGGACCGATGACGATGCCTGACGCGCCGAACAACACCAAGCCTCCGAGTGTCGTCAGCATCACGAGCAGGTCAGGCATTTCGGTGTCCCTGCCAATGAGAAGCGGGCGCAGAATGTTGTCTGCGGTACCCACGACGATCGCGCACCAAAGTGCCAAGCCGATGGCAGTTCCGGTTTGACCGTCGAGGGCCAAGAAGACAACGGCGGGAACCCACACCAATCCGGCGCCGATGCCCGGAATGATCGACAGCAGCGCCATGACCGCGCCCCAGAACACCGCCCCCTCAATTCCGGCGAACCAGAAAGAGAGCCCGGCGAGCCCACCCTGGACGACGCCGATGGTCAACGTCCCCTTCAGTGTCGCGCGCCCGACGGAAGTAAACGTTCCAAGGAGACGATCCTTGTCCTCCGCCGAAAGCGGAGTGAATCGCAGCACCGAGTCCACGATCGCTCGACCGTCGACCAGAAAGAAGAACATCGCGTACAGGGTCACGAAAAGCATCAGGAAGAATTCCGCCGTGCCTTTCGCGCCATCGGCCAGCTCTCTGGCGGCGAAGGCCCCCGCGTTCGATGCCAACTCGCTTGCCTTCTCGATGATGTCGTCCTGGTAGGGCAACAAGCGTTTCAGGCGAGGGTCTTGCTCGAGCTGACGTTGCAGAGTCTCGGACTCTTGGGCATGAACCGCCATCCACTCAGCCGCTGACTGACTCAGCTCCAACGCCTCCCCGACGACGATGCCCAGAAACAAGACGAGCGGAACGATGACCAGAAACAGGCTGAGCACGACCGTGATGCCGGAAGCCAACGACTTTTGGCCGCCCAACCGTCGCAGGACGTTGCGATAGAGCGGGTGAGCAACCGCACCGAGGACGGCCGCCATCACGATCGCCACGACGAAGGGTCTTACGACCCAGAGAAGTAAGGCCGTAATGCCCAGCGAGAGCAGGAGCAAGAACGCGACGCGAGGTCTCGACATCATCGTCAGTCGGTTTGCGGCTGCTATTCCGCCGCCTGGGCCTCTTTCGCCGCACCGCGTGCAGCGTGGCTGAGCGACGCCATTGACGAGCCGGCGAAGATCATGTGAATGCCCACGATGGTGCCGACGGCCCAGATCCCTGAAACGGGGAACTGTCGCCAGATCATCATCCCAAGGAGCAACGCCGCGACGCCGCTGAACAGCGTCCAGCCCCAACCCTTGATCGGTCGGAGTCGAAACGCATAGATGATTTCAAAGACGCCCTCGACGAAGAGGTACGCTGCCAAAACCAAGGTCAGTGTAGCCAGACCCATGCCGGGTCGAGCGATCAGATAACCTCCCGCAACCAAGGTTAGAGCGCCTAGTGCGAACATCAGCAGGCCGCGTCCAAACGAGCCCATCTTGAAGGCGAGGAAAAGACGCGAGGCGCCCGACACCATCAGGAGCACACCTACGGCGATGGTCACCGAGAGCCCTGCAACGAAGGGGGTCATGACCGCCAACACGCCTGCGACGACGATGCCTATCCCAAGCGCCATCCCGAGCCCAGCGTGGCGCTTGATCGTGCTGAGCATTTCCTGATCTACTTCTTGGATTTCGTTCGTCATGACAGGTCCTCCGAGTCGGGTTTAGAAACCTCGCGTGAAGATGGCGCCCCCCCAAACCTCGTTGGAAGCTTGCGGCGGCGCCCGATCTACCTACGGCTTAAGCGCTTGGCCAGCGAGCTCCCACGACTGGTGGAGCTTCTCTCGCCGCTCTTCGTAGTCGGCTTTGACCTCGGCCTTGCGCTTCTCGTACTTGGCCTTGGCGTCGTCCTTGGCTTTGTGGATTTGCCCGTCCAGCGTCTTGATCTTGGCTTCGGCCTCGTGCTTGAGCGCCTCTGAGCGATCCTTCGCCTTCTTCACTGACGCTTCGAGCTTGGCCTTCGCTGCATCCATTTTGGCCTGGATCTTCGACTTGCGGTCGTCGCTGGCTTGGTGAAGCTCATCTTTGAGGGCCGCGTAGTCGGCCTTGGTCTGGTCGATGTCCCGCTGAATGAGGTCGTCGACGTAATCCGACCGATACCTGCGGAAGACCGTGCCTCCGAGCGTATCCATCGCGGAGTCGATCGGGGTCATCCAAGTCTCGTAGCATTCCGCGACCACGGCGACTTTGCCCGGAGCCAGCTGAGTGTTGACCTCATCCAGGAAGTCGGCGTCGATCCCAAGGTCGGTCAGATCTGCCATCGCGCCGATGATGGTCCCGGCTCCCATGCCGAGGGCGATCACCGGTCCGGCGGGGCCCGCTCCGGCAGCTGCGCCCAGTAGACCGACGAAGGTTCCCGAAAGCATGCCGACTGCGGTGCCGAGCGGTCCCTCGTCGGCGGCCTCTTTGACGGACACCTTGCCCTCTGCGTCCTTGGCGACCACGGCTGCCGCGTAGAGCGCGATGCTGCCTTCGTCGTGGATGCTCTTGAGCGCTTTGGTGGCCTCGTACGCGGCCTTCTCGTTGTCAAATGTGATGACGACCATTCTGTCCATGTCGTGTCTCCTGACGTGGGGGCTGAAAGGACGACGACACTGCAAGTGCCATGCCCACGCGACAATCCTCGATGAAGCATGGAATTCTCGTTCGCTGTGGCTCGGCTAGGGTCGAGTTCTCGCACCCGGCCCTTGCATGGGGCGGGATCTCGTCCGTCTGGCCCTCAACTGGGTTCCGGCAACCGCGCTTCCCTACGGGTCGCGATCAGCTCCGCGCCGAACAAGAGAACCCGCGCCGAGAAGTAGAGCCAAAGCAGCAGAACGATCACCGAGGTCAGCGAACCGTAGACCGCTTCGAGGCTGCCGACGTTCTCGAGGTAGAGGACGAACAGGGCCTTTCCGATCTCGAACAGCAGTGCCGCGACCAATGCCCCTGGAAGAAGCTCTTTCCAGGGGCGACGCTTGTACGGGACGAGCGCATAGAGCACCAAGACCATGGCGAAGACGAAGACGAAGCTCGCGAGGTGACCGCCCAGGGAGGAGAGAGCGCTGTCATCGAGACCCAGTTGCGCAGGCTTGAATTGAGCGATGACATCGAGAGCCATCGAAGCACCGACCGCCGAGAGAAGCAGGAGCGAGACCAGGACGGTCATGCCGAAATACCGCAGCTTCGAGAGGTAAAAGGGGTGGTCTTTCGGCATGCCGAAGGCGAGGTTGATGCCGCGACTCAGGGCGCCGAACATTTTGCTGGCAGACCAGAAAAGCCCCGCGACGCTCGCGATACCCGCCGCGCCCCGGAGGTCGATCAAGGCCTCGACGTTGGTTCGTAGGAAGTCGGCGCTTCCCGGGAACTCGTCTGATAGCATTCGGTCGAGACGCGCCTGGATTTCGGAGCGTTCCAAGAACAGGCTCGCGCCTGCGATAACGCCGACGAGTAGGGGGAAGAGCGAGAAGAAGCTGAAGTAGGCGATGCTGGCCGCCATGTCTTTCGCATGGTCCTCATTGCTCTTCTCGAAGGCACGTAGGAGCACGGTGGCGCCCGGGATCCGAGCGAGCCTTTGCTTCCAGCGTTCGAGTGCCTCGCTCATCGTTCGACCGTCAGACGATCTACCTCCGGGTCGCCCAGCGAACCAGATGTAAAACGCAGCAGCAGTAGATTCCCGCGACGATGTCGTCCGCCATGATGCTCACACCGGTCCCGAAACCCTCTTCGATCAAGCCAATCGGGTATGGCTTCCAAACGTCGAAGAGCCTGTAGACCACGAACCCGAGGGCGAGCCACTTTCCTTCACGCGGGACACGATACATCGCGAAGAGGAAGCCGACGATTTCGTCCCATACGATGATGCCCGGGTCCCGCATCCCGAGGTCGTTTGCCGTTTGCTCGCAGATGAAGACCCCCGCGGTTCCGAGGACTGCCGTGATCGCCCAGTAGTAAGCCGCGCGCAGTGGCGCCATGACCCAATACAGCGCCACACCGACTAGAGTACCCACGGTCCCCGGCGCGCCGGGAACGAGCCCCGTGCCGAAGCCGTAGGCGAGCATGTGAACGAGGTGTTTCCAGAGCGCCAAGGCTGCCTACTGCGGGGGGGGCGCTTCGGGCGCCTCGCTCTTGGGAAGGCTTTCCTGAAATGCCTTCCATCGTGATGGGTCCGCAGGCTTCGTGCTGCAGCCGAGACGCTCGGCCGCGCGCTTGATGTCGCGCACTCGGGACCCCGTATCCGGATGATCGCTCAGCATCTCCGGAATGGTGACATCGTCCCCTACGTCTCGAAGCTTGACGAAGAACCCGGCGGTGCCGTCGCAGGCGTACTCGCTCGTCGACAAGTAGCGCACCGAGTCGTCGTCCGCCTGCGCCTCTTGATCGCGGCTGTACGAGAGGCCCATGAGGTCCCTCAGGATCGAGGCATTGATGTAGTCGCTCGTCGAGAGGGGAATGGTCAGGAGCAAGAAGCCGGAGAGCGCCTTCACACCGAACTCCTTTTGGAGACGAACGCTTCCATGTCGGCGCTCCGCATGGGCGATTTCATGTCCGAGGACACCGGCAAGATGATCCTCCTGCTCGAGGTATTTGATGAGCCCCGTGTAGACATAGATGTAGCCCCCCGGCGTGCAAAAAGCGTTCAGCACATCGTCGCGATTGATGATCTTCATCTGGTCGTACGCGAAGACGTCCCGGTACTGAATCTCGGGCGAGTCGATGATGCCCCCCACGATGCGGCGCAGATGCGCGTACGCCTCGGGGTACTCGGTTTCCGGAAGGATCGGGTACTCTTCGGGGTCCTCGGCGAGCGACTGAGCAGACATCTTGCCGAGCTCTACGTCGTTTACGGGCGAGAACACCGGCTCCTTGGCGATGAACGCCAAGTAGATGTAGACGGGCAAGCCGATCGCGAGGACGGCGACGATCAACCAACGAATGGCGTAGAGAAAGGTCCCGATGATTTGCAAGATCTTCATTAGGATCTTCATGACGACAGCAGCTCCGTTGATTCGGGAAGGTGCAGATTCAGGCGCTTCGGCTCGATGTCGAATCGATGCTGTGTCGCGTGCGTGGGTTCTCCGTCCAAGTTGACGTAGAGCCCCTTGGGCGCGTCGACCTCGACCCATGGCACGCGCCAGTAGACCGCGGCGTCCTTCGCGGCCTGAAGGCCCTTCGTCATCAGGGCGCCAATGGCCTTGGCCTGTTGGTCCTCTGGGACGTCCGGCAAGATCCCGACGTCGAGCAAACCGTCGTTCAGCACAGCCTCGGGGCAGAGCACATGTCCTCCGCCCGCCTGCCTTGCGTTTCCGACGGCGAGAACCAGGATCTTTCCTTCCCATTCGAGCCCGGGTCCGCGCAGCCGGACTTGCACCGGCTCGAGCTCGGAGAAGTTCCCGATGCCCGTGATGAAGTACGCCGCGCCGCCGAGCATGCGTTTCAGCTTGGGGTCGGTGTTGACGGTCACCTCCGTACCGAAGCCTCCGGTGGCCACGTTCATGAAGGCGCGATCGCCCGAGCGACCGACGTCGACGGCCACGGGTTCTGTTTCGACCGCGACGCGAAGTGCCCCCTCGAGCTGCAGAGGAATCCCCGCGCTCCGAGCGAAGTCATTGGCCGTGCCAAGTGGAATCACCGCGAGCGCGCTCGAGTTGCCCTCGACCTGAAGGAGGCCGTTCAAGACCTCGTTGACTGTGCCATCGCCTCCGCCGGCAATCACCGTGTCCACTCCCTCTTTTGCAGCTTCGGCCGCAAGGAGCCCCGCGTCCCCGGCTTCCCAGGTGACGCGGACGTCGATCTGGTGACCATCCTCGCGGACCGCCGCTACCCCATCGCGAAGTTCCTGATTGGCGCCCTGTTTGCCGTGAAGAATGATTCGAGATCGTCGGGCCATCACTTGTCTCCGTGTCGATGTTTGAGCGCGTGGGTTGCGAGCTCGACCACTGGGCCCAGG
>JBLYYU010000019.1:0-2837 GCA_048550275.1 Polyangiales bacterium | reverse complement strand
TGGCACGACCGGCACCGCTGCTCCCACCGCCGCTGCTCTCTCCATGGATGGACGAAGACCAGCTCGCCTCGATCGCGACCGCTCCCAAGGAGCGACCCAAGGTGGCTAAGAAGAAGCCGGTTCGCCGGAAGCCCCGGCGCAAGCCGAAGCCCGACCAGAAGCACGATCGGTCCATCCTCGATCCCTGGAACTGACGGGCTCCACTGCCAGTTGCCCCCCCTGGGGCGAACGGCTAGGGTGGCGCCCCATGGGGTCGCGATTCGCCCCGCAGGGCGCCGGATTCGGTCTCGCCCTGGGGTTCTTGCTTATTTCCGGGACGGTCTCGACCGGCTGCAACAACACTAGCGCGGAGGAACTGCCTCCCGGGCTGATGTCGTTCCCCATCGCGATCGAGCTCTCGGTCGACGAGAACACCGACGGAACCCCCAAGTACGCCTACGTCACGAGCTCGAACTTCGGGCTCCAGTACGATTCGGGCAACGTGCAGGTGTACGACCTGGACAAGGCAATCGACGCCATCCGAGCCGGCTGCATGGGAGCTGGCGTCCGGAACATGTGCCTCGAAAACGACTTCGACGGCGACATCAATGACCCCTCCTGCGTGTGCGACCCGGAGACGGACCTCGCCTGCACGGCGATCCCACCGGACCGCTGCTCGGTGGTTCCGGAGGGTTTGCGCTTTCGCGACCCAGGGGCCGCGCTCCGGCTCATTCCCGTCGAGGGGCTAATCCCGGGCGAGGTCAAAATCGGATCGTTTTCGGATGGCCTCGGCGTCTCGACGGACGGTCGGCGAATCTACGTGCCCGTGCGAAGCGACGCGAACCTGACCTACATCGATGTCAACGAAGACGGTCAGTTGAGCTGCGGCGGCGCGTTCGGCGAGTTCCACACCTGCATGGGGCCGTACCGCTCAGGCAGCGACGAGCTCGTGAACCCGACGCTCAACCTGAGCATGCCTCCCGATCCGGTCGACCTGCACGTGGGAGACCTGGCGTCGGACTTCGCGTCGGCAGAAAACGCCGACGACCCGGCGTTCCGCGGCGACTACATCCTGATGGCACACCGTGAAGGGCGAGCCAGCTTGCTGTTCGACCAACTTCGCCCCGGGGGGGCCGAGCCCCAGAAGCGGCCGCGCCTGGCCGCAACGCTCGATGAATTGGCCCCGGAGCAAGTCACCATCAGCTACGAGCCCGGCGCCAGGCGCGCGTGGATACCGAGCGCGGAGACGCCGCAAATCGTCCGGCTCGGCATCGGAATCGATGGCGACCCGACGCAGAGCTACCTTTTCGACGGCGGGCCGCTGATCGTGTCTGGGCTCGATACCGGCTTCAGCAACCGCGACATCCGTTTCGACCCGCGACCGGACCGTAACCTTGCCTACATCGTCGCGCGTTCGCCCGAAGCGCTGGTCGTCGCTCGCAGCAATGTGGCCGGAGGCGACCTGAACATGGTCGGCCAAGTCCCGACCTGCCGCGACCCTTCGCGGCTACAGGTCGCCGAGGTGCCGACCACTGCTGGCAGCACAGTCCTCGCGTTCGTGAGCTGCTTCCTGGCGCGCAGCGTGCAGGTCATCGACACCGACAAGCTTCAGGGAGTCACCCTGCTGACCAACATCAGCGGCGCCTTCGAGTTTGCGATCGATGCGCCGAGGCTCCTCATGTACGTGGCAGACTTCAGCACGTCCGTCCTGCGCGTCGCCGACCTTCGCCCGCTCGTGGCCTGCCTCGAATCGGATGGCAGCGGCGACGCAGAGGAATGCGCGCCAGAGCTCATTGGGCTCGTCGGCCTGCCCCAGCCAGTCTCGGAGCTTCCACGATGACTCGTCTTCTCATCATGCTGTTCGCAGGCTCCACGTTCCTGCTCGCGTCCTGCAACAACAACGCGAACAGCGTCGTGCTCGCCTCGTTGAATCGCTCGGAGAAGATTGAGCTGTTCTGCGCGGACGTGGAGGACCTCGGGGGCAACCGCGGTGAGGTCCGAGACCTGCTCCCCTCGTTCTTGTGCACGAGCGACACCGCCTTCAACTCCGGGGTCGGCCCTCGGGTCCTCGGCGCGGTGACGCAGGTTCAGACCGGCGAGGTTGCGGTCATCGACTTCACCATCTCGCGCATCGCGAACACAAACCAGACCGTCCCGGGCGTGACGCCCGTCACTGTCGGCGAGCAGCCGACGGGCATTCAGATCTCGCCGTTCGAATCAACGTACACTTACGTCACGAGCTTCAGCCCCAAGAGTCTCCAGGCGGTCTCCTCGGCCGAGCTGATAACCGGCGAGATCCCGTTTGCGCGCCAGGAGCTCCGCTTCGATGCCGGCCCCAAGGACGTCGCGCTGCACGAGAGCGCCTACACCTGCGTGAATCGCGACGACGAAGAGCTCGTGACGGGCGCAGATTCCACGGTCGACTACCGCTATCTGTACGTCGCGCTTCCCGACCTCGGACAGATCGCCCAGGTGCCCGTCACGTTCGAAGAGTCGGGTGCACAGACGCTCGGGACCCCTACCTTTCTGCCACTTGGCACATACGATTGCGACAGCGCGATGCAGGGGGACCCGCCGCCCACCTCCGATGAGACCGACTACAATCGCATCTGCCCTGAGAACGCACCGAGCCTGATGCGCGAAGGCCGCTTCATCAAAGAGGTCCGCACGACCACTCCGTGCACCGAAGGTGGCTCCGTGGGGCCGAGGCCCGTCGCCGTCGTCGTCGATCTAGGAGCGGAACAAGGCATCGCGCCTCCTCTCGAAACTGCAGGCGAAACGGACGACCCCGACAACGCCTGCGACGACAACGGCCGCGACCGCTATGCCAGCGGATCGGACGAGGACGATGTTCTCCT
>JBLYYU010000018.1:0-4358 GCA_048550275.1 Polyangiales bacterium | reverse complement strand
GTGATGTAGGCCCGGTCGACGAAGCGCGCGAGGATCCGATTGGTCATGCCGACGTAGGCGTTCTGTTCGAGCAGCGCCGTCGGCCGGCCCGAAAGCGACGCGGCGAGCAAGACCGGGCCTGAGGCATAGCCGCCAACGCCGAGAACGAGATCCGGCTCGAAGGCTCGCATGAGCGACGACGCTTCTTTCATGGCGGTCGGAATCCGGGCGAAGCTCTTGAAGCGCGCGCTCACGCCCTGCCCTTTGAGCGGTGTGACTTTCAGTAGATCGAGGGCCTCGCCGCGACCCGGAAGAATGCGGGCCTCGATGCCGCGCGCCGTCCCTACGAACTTCACTTCGAGTCCAGGCACCCGGCGCCGAAGCTCCTCCACGACGGCCAAGCCCGGGAAGAGATGTCCCCCCGTTCCGCCGCCGGCGACCATGATGCGCTGGATCATCGGGCGCCTCCTTTCGCGGTTCGAAGCTGTGGCTGGCGACGCCTCGGCTTGGACTTCGCCTTGGCCGGAGCCTCTTGCGTTTTCTTTTCCACCCCGAAGCGTGACGTGTTCAAGATGATTCCCGCGGCGGCGGCGTTGACCAGCAAGGACGAGCCGCCGTAACTGACGAACGGAAGCGCGAGCCCCTTGGTCGGCAGAAGACCCATCGCGACCGCCAGGTTGGTGAAGGCCTGAAGACCGATGAAGAGGGTCATGCCCGCCGCCAGATAGCCGGCGTACTCGTCCTGGGCCCGCCAGGCGGCACGAAGGCCGCGAAAGACGACCCACGCAAACGCCGAGCTGAGGACGATGATTCCGATGAAACCCAGCTCCTCGCCGACGATCGCGCTGATGAAGTCGGTGTGCGCCTCGGGGAGGAACAGGAGCTTCTGACGGCCGTCGCCGAGGCCGACGCCGGTCCAGCCCCCGGACCCGAAGCTCATCAGCGACTCGGTGATCTGATAGCCGGCTCCCTGTCTGTGCTCGAAGGGTTCGAGGAAGGCCTTGATGCGGCGCATGCGATACGGGGACGATGCGATCGCAGCGTAGCCAACCGGAAGAGCAAGCAGCACGCAACCTAGCAGGTAACCCGCCTTGGCCCCCGCGGCGAAGAGCACCACGAACGTGAGAAGAGCGATCATGACCGCACTTCCGAAATCCGGCTGTGCGAGGCAGAGGAGCATGAGCAGCCCAGCTACGAGCACGTGCGGCAAGAAGCCGATCGAAAAAGTGCGAACCCGGTGCGCCTTCTTCGCGAGGGAATGCGCCAGCCACATGATCATGGCGAGCTTGGCGAGCTCCGCGGGTTGCACGTTGAGCGGCCCGACCGCGAGCCAGCGTGTCGCTCCGCCCGCGCTTCGGCCGAATCCGAGCGCAACCGCGGCCATAAGGACGATCGCGAGCAGAAGAACGGGATACGTCGAACGGCGGAGAAGATCGATGTTCACCTGCGCGAAGATGAAGAGGACGACGAACGCGACACAGGCGAATACGGTCTGTCGAACGAGGAAGTGATAGCCGTTTCCGAACATATTGTTCGCGTAGACGGCGCTTGCGCTGTAGACCATCACCACGCCGAACGCGATGAGCCCAACGAGGGTAGCAGCGAGGCTGATGTCGACAGGGCCGGCGACTTTCGGGGGCGCGGGTTTCGATGATCGGGTCATGTCTGCCCTCCAAGGGTTTGAACTGCGCGTTGGAACTGATCGCCGCGCTCGGCGTAGGAACGAAACATGTCGAAGCTGGAACAGGCCGGGGCGAGGAGCACCGTGTCGCCGTCATGCGCCAGGCCGGCGGCGTGCTGGACCGCGTCGCTCATCGAATCGGCGCGACGAAGCTCGACCGGCGAACCCGCGAAGGCACGCTCTAGCAAAGGAGCGGCTTCGCCGAGAACCACGACCCCCCTTCCCTCTTCGGCCATGCGATCGCGAAGCGGCTCGTAGCTTCCGCCCTTGTCGACGCCGCCCGCGATGAGCACGATCTTGCCCTTCGCCGCGGCAAGGCCGTCGATGGCGGCGACGGCTGCGCCAACGTTCGTGGCCTTCGAGTCGTCGATGTACTCGACTCCCGAAAAGCGGCCAACGAACTGCATCCGATGGGAGAGCCCCGCGAAGCTCCGGAGCACCTCGGCGATGTCCCGGTCGCGGACTCCGACCAATCGGGCCGCAAGAGCCGCGGCGGAAGCGTTCGATACGTTGTGCGACCCGCGAATGCCGAGCTCTTCGACCGGAACCCGGAGTGAGGATTGCGAATCGACGAGGACACCGTCGACGACCCGGACCTCGCCGCTTCGACCTCCGAAGAGGACAACCGCTCCGTCTCCGCTTACCAGCTCGCGGAGCTCAGGGGCGTCGGCAGGAATGATCGCGAAATCCGAGCTGGTCTGGCGTTCGAAGATCCGGGCCTTGGCCGCCGCATACGCCTCGAACGAAGGGTAGCGATCGAGATGGTCGTCGCTGACGTTGAGAAGGATCGCGACGTGAGCCTTCATCTCCGAAACCCGCTCCAACTGGAAACTCGAAAGCTCGACGATGACGAGACCGTTCTCGCCGCCCGCATCGGTGCCGGCGGCTTCGATCATCGGGCGACCGAGGTTCCCGCCGAGGAATGTGGGACAGCCGAGTCGACCGCACATTTCGCCGATCAATGTCGTCACCGTACTCTTCCCGTTGGTCCCGGTGATCGCAACGATGGGCGCTTCGATGAATCGAGCAGCGAGCTCGACTTCACTGACGACCGGAACCCCACGCGATTCGGCTCGGTCGAGCTCAGGCAAGGGCGGTACGCCCGGCGAAACGACGATGAGATCGAGGCCCTCGAACGCAATGTCCGGATGACCGCCGAGGACCAGCTCGGCGCCGAGCCGCTCCGCTTCGTTCGCGGCGTCTCCGAGGGCCGCCCTGTCGCGCCGGTCGTTGATCCGGACTCGAGCGCCGCGCTCCCGCAAGAAACGCACGACCGCCAGCCCGCTCTGTCCGAGCCCGACGACCATCGTGTTCTTCTCCGAAAGCTCCACCATTACCTCAACTTCAATGTCGCGAGACTGAACACGGCCAGCACGATCGCGATGATCCAGAAACGAACGATGACCCTGGGCTCGGGCCAGCCCTTCTTTTCAAAATGGTGATGGATGGGCGCCATCAGGAAGATGCGACGGCCGGTCATCTTGAAGTAGCCGACTTGGAGGATGACGCTGACCGCCTCGACGACGAAGATGCCCCCGAGGATGACCGAGAGCAGCTCGTTCTTGGTGAGCACCGCGAGGGCGCCGAGTCCTCCACCGAGCGCCAGCGAGCCAACGTCGCCCATGAAGACCTGCGCCGGATAGGTGTTGTACCAAAGGAAGCCGAAGCCGACGCCCACCACGGACGCGGCGAAGATGCTCAGCTCGCCGGCGCTTTGGATGTGCGGGATGTCGAGGTAGTCAGCCACCACGTTGCCGAAAAGCGTCAGGCCGGCGAGGTATGCGAGGATCGAATAGGTCCCGGCCGAGATCATGACCGGGCCGATCGCAAGGCCGTCGAGACCGTCCGTGAGGTTCACGGCGTTCGAGGTGCCGACGATCACGAAGGACGAAAAGATGACGTAGAGCCAGGGGGGAGCTCGATCGGATATTTCGAGAAGGCGAAGAAGGGGGCGGCGAGGCGATGGCGAATCTCGAGCCAGTCGCTCGGGAGGCCCGCCTCGCCGTAGTAGAGCCAGCCGCAGACCAGGATGGCCGTCGAGAACTGAAGGAGGAGCTTGTACCTGCCCGAAAGGCCGCCGGTGGAGCGAGTTCGGATTTTCGACGTGTCGTCGATGTAGCCAACGACGCCGTACGCCACCGTGATCAGCGTCACGACCCAGACCATGGAGTTCGAGGGGTCCGCCCAGAGAACGGTCGAGAGGACCAGCGCCAACAACATCAGGGCGCCGCCCATGGTCGGCGTGCCGGCTTTTGAGAAGTGCGTCTCCGGACCTTCGGCGCGAATCACCTGACCGATCTGTTTGCTCTGCAGGCGGCGAATGAACCAGGGGTACAAGCCGAACGTCAGCAGGAGCGATGTCATCGTCGCCATCAGGAAACGGAACGGGACGTAACGGAGGACGTTGAGGAACGAGAGCGACTCGTACTCGTGCAGCGGGTAGAGCAGGTAGTAGATCATCGCTGCCCCTCCGGCAGAAGCGGGGTGACGAGACGCTCCATCTGCATCGAGCGCGACCCTTTGACGAGGACGACGGCGTTCAAGGGAAGCCGGTCGCGGATGCCGCCGCACTCGGCCGCGTCCTCGAACCAGAGTGTGTCCGTCCCGCGCCCGTTGGCGGTTTCGACCGCCAGGTGCATGTCTTTGCCACAGCCGACGAAGAGAAACGTGTCGAGCTCCGAAACCAGCTCGCCGACGT
>JBLYYU010000017.1:0-5549 GCA_048550275.1 Polyangiales bacterium | reverse complement strand
GGTGAGCTCGAGGGAGGCTTTGTTGATTCGCGCGATGCCGGCGGGGTTGTACCAGAGGGCCGCGCCGGTGTACGTCGTGGCCACGACCGCCCCGCCGCTGAGTGTCACATCCAACCCGGCGTTCACTTCGTCGGTGTTTCCGGCGCTCGCGGTCGCAGGAGCTAGCAGGACCCCAAACAGCAGAATCGCCCAACATCGCCGCATGGCGCGATACTAGTCGAAAACGCGACCTCCGCAGGCGCAAACTTTGCGGTTGCGCCTTGCGTTGGATCGAGGTTAGAGCTGGCTCAGCATCATGAAATACCGCTACCTGCGTGCGTTTCTTCTGGTCGGCCTCGGCCTTCTTCTCGTCAACTGCTCCATCACCCGCGTCAAGTGGCGCATCAAATGGAACAAGGGGATGGAGGAGAGCAAGGCAGCGTTCATGAACGCGCCGCTCAAGACCGAGACAGAGCGCCAACCGAACATCATCATCTTGCTCGCCGACGACCTCGGGCCCTACGAGGTGAGCGCCTACGGCGTCGAACACATCAAGACGCCCCACATCGACCAGATCGGCAGGGAAGGCGTCATCTTCGAAGAAGGCTACGCGACCGCGCCCACCTGCGCGCCGGCCCGCGCCGGCCTGATGACCGGCCGCGTCCAGAACCGCTACGGCTTCGAGACACAGGTGATGGAGTTTTACCCGTCGAACTACGTCGAGTACATCTCGGGCCGCTGGCTCGTCGATACGGGCGAGTTCAAGGTCAAAGCCAAGCCTTCGTTCCCGTCTGCCTGGCAGGTGCACAAGCAAGGCGTGCCGCCCTCCGAAATCATGCTCTCGGAGATCCTCCACAAGTACAACTACGACACCGCGCTCATCGGGAAGTGGCACCTGGGCGTGCACCGCGAACAGGTCCCTTCGGCCCGCGGCTTCGACTACCAGTACGGCTTCTATGGCGCCTCTTCGCTCTACACGCCCAAGGAGAACTGGTCCGGGGTGATCAACCACAAGCACGCGGCCTTTAGCGCACAGCACCAATGGAAGACCGGTCGCAAAGGCGAGGCGGCCATGCTGCGCAACGGCGAGGAAATCGAGGAAGACAGGTACCTCACCTACGCCTTCCGCGACGAGATGTTGAAGTACATGGAGGAGCACAAGGACGAGCCCTTCTTCATCTACGGCGCGTTCTCGGCGCCTCACGTGCCGTTCCAGGCCCCCGTCGAGTACTACTGCCAGTACCCGGAAGTCGAAGACGAAAACAAGCGCGTGTACTACGCGATGATCTCGGCGCTCGACGACACGATCGGCGAGATTCACCAGAAGATCAAAGACCTGGGCATCGAGAACGACACGCTGATCTACTTCCTGAGCGACAACGGCGGAGCCTCGTACACACACGCGACCGACAACGGGCCGCTCAAGGCCGGCAAGCTGACGCAGTTCGAAGGCGGCATCCGGGTGCCTTTCATGATGAAGTGGAAGGGCAAGATCCCGGCCGGTACCCGTTACGAGTATCCGGTCTCCTCGACCGACATCTTCACGACCTCGGTCGCCGCAGCGGGCGGTATCCTTCCCGATGACCGGGAGTACGACGGCGTCGACCTTCTTCCCTACATCACCGGCAAAAACAAGGGCCGTCCGCACCAGGCGCTCTTCTGGCGAGCCGATCACATCTGGGCGATCCGCGACGGCGACTACAAGCTCATCCTCAGCACGCGAGACGGCTGGGCCGAGCTCTACAATCTCATCACCGACCAATCCGAAGAGATCAATCTGAAGGAGCAGATGCCCGACCTCTACGAGAAGCTCCATGAGGAGCACGAGACCTGGCAGAAGGAGAAGATCAAAACGAAACCGATGTGGCCTCGCATCATGGATAAGAGGTTCGTCATCGACGGCAAGGACTACTACTTCCCCGCTTGACGGACTGAACCGATGAAGAAACTACTCCCTGCCCTTACTCTTCTCACGCTCTGCGCCGCCATCTGGCTCGCGCCGAGCCCCGCGTCGGCCGTGCCGAAAATGGACGTCAAAATCGCCGTCGGCGTCGGCAGCACGACCCTCGTCCCGCGGGTCCCGGACATCGACCTCTACAGCTATGGCCCTGGCGGGCCGGGCGACAATCCAATGTACCTGGGCACCGTCGGCGGCCGTCACCCGGGCACCTTCTTAAACTGGGGCATGCAGATCGGCGCCCGCGTTACGTTCGACAACAAGGTCTTTACCGAATTGGCCATGGGTTTCAGCCGGTTCTATTTCGATATTGGGGAAGAGCTCGCGTTGATCGCAGAAGCGGAGGGCGACCCTCTCCCACCCGCGATACTCAATGAGCAGGCCAGAATGAATCAGCTCGAGATCCCACTGACTGCTGGTTACCGCGCATACGCAAACCCTTACTTCAAGATCTTCTTCTACGGTGGTCTCGTCAACACATTCAACCTTCGAGGCTTTGTCGACTTCGAAGGGAATCGGAAGGCGCTCAAGTTCAAGCCGAAGGCCATTCCCGGGTATCCAATGGCGATCTACGTCGCAGGCGCCCGCGTCGGCACCCAGTTCGACCTCGGGCCGCTGAACTTCGACATCAGCTACACGCTCAACCTGAACAGCTACACGAGCACGTCGTTCCGAACCAACGCACACGTCTTCAAGATCTTTTTAGGATGGCTCTTTTAGAGCCACTGGTTGGTCCCGCCGCAGCGCTACGAACCCGCGGCGCCGAAGAACGACTTCAGCTTATCGTGAAGCTCGTGCAGGTGTTTGCTGGCGTGGTCCTTTTGGCCGGCGTCGAATAGCCCGTAGACGAAGAGCAGCGCCTGGCGGCCTTCGGCCCTTCGCGCGGCCGGAGTGCGCGCATCGGGACCCCAGTCCTCTCGGTTCTTCCACTCGCTCCACAAGGCGTCGCGCACGGCCTGGGCGTCCGGGTGGGTGTATGCCAGCTCGCTGATCCGCTTCACCCGACGCTCGTCGGCCCGGAGTCGAGCGGCGCCCTCATCGGGCAGGCCCGCCACGAAAACTCGCAGGGCCGTTACCTGCTCGTCTCGGAGGCTTCCCGCCCAATCCTCGACCGCCTCGACGAACGCGTCCTGGCGCTTCTCCAAGCGCTCTTCCTTCGGCTTGGCGAGCTCTTCACGCGCCTCATCGAGCCGCTTCTCGATTCGCTTTTCGACGAATTCGATCTGATCGTCCCGGAGCGTCGCGAGAATGGGCGCCGCCTCGTCGATGATCGCTCCGGCGACGGTGTCGATCAGCTTGTCGACCTGACGTTCCATTCCGAGCAGCTTCTGCTCGGTCAGTCCCCGGGCGATCGCCGCATCGACCGTGGCGACCAACATCTCGATCTTGCTACCGAGTGCTTTGGGCGCCGCGGCCATGAGCCGATCGACCGAAGCCCGCGTCGCCGCGGTCTGCGTCTCATCGAGATTGAACTCGACCGCGATCTGCCGAGTGACCCAGCGAGCCCCTAGATTCTGAAGCAGGCCGGTACAACCGACCGTTAGCAGAAGCAGAACGCTCAGGGCGACGACAGCGGGACGATGAGGGCGGGGCGAGGAAGTCATGAAAAGCACTCCCGAAGCAGCGGGAATCCAGACTGTGGTGCCGTTGGTCCCGAGCCGCAATGCCCCCATGGGGCTCCCTGGCCTCCGGATCTGCCGCCCCGAGCTCAGTAGACTTCGGGAACGAAGTTCTGGTCGTCGAGCGGCGGCCGGATGTACTTGATGTTGCTCTGCCGGTCGGGCAGCTCGAGGCTGGGTTCGGGGACTTCCTGATACGGAATCAGGCTCAGGAAGTGCGAAATCACGTTGAGGCGTGCGCGCTTCTTGTCGTCGCCGTGCACCACGTACCAGGGCGCCTGCTTGATGTCGGTGTGCGCGAACATCTCGTCCTTGGCGCGCGAGTAGTCGACCCAGTGATTGCGCGACTGAAGGTCGACGTCGCTGATCTTCCAGCGTCGAACCGGGTCCTGGATGCGCTTCTGGAAGCGGCGCTCTTGCTCTTCGTCGCTGACCGAGAACCAGTACTTGATCAAGATGATGCCCGAACGAACGAGCATGCGTTCGAACTGAGGGCACGAGCGGAGGAACTCGCGGTACTCCTCTTCGGTGCAGAAGCCCATCACCCGCTCGACGCCGGCGCGGTTGTACCAACTACGGTCGAAGCAGACCATCTCGCCGGCGCCGGGAAGGTACTCCACGTAGCGCTGGAAGTACCACTGGGTTCGCTCCCGCTCCGTCGGCTTGGCGAGCGCCTCCACCCTGCAGACACGAGGGTTCAGGCTCTGGGTGATACGCTTGATCGCGCCGCCCTTGCCGGCCGCGTCGCGTCCTTCGAAGAGCACCACGACCTTCAGGCCCTGGGTCTGAATCCACTTCTGCAGCTTGACGAGCTCGACCTGGTACTCCGCCAATGCCTGGTTGTAGACCGACCTCTTGAGCTTGGGCCGCTTGGGCTCGATCGCATCTGGATCCAAGCCGAACGTCTCTTCGACCTCTGCACGGTCTTGCTTGTCCTTCTTTCCCATCGCTTCCTCGCTACGAATCAACGTGACACAGCCCGCCTTCTAGGGCCAGACCGGCTGGTCGAGTAGCGCCGCAAGGTTCGTGCGACGGACGAGCCCATCGAGGCGCTCTTGACGGTGACATCGAGCGAGCAGATCGGTAGCATCCCCGCCATGGCGCTCCTGAAACCGATCCTCCCCCGCTACGACATCGCCGAGTGGGAGAAGAAGCCTTTCCCCGAGCGAGTCAAGATGGTCTGCCAGTCCTGGGCCTTACAGGGCTACGGAACGCCCTCGCCGATCTACATCGTCTACCTACTCAAGATCGCCTTCTACATCTGGGCCTGGAGCTTTTTCTGCTCGTTCACCTCGGGGCTCGGCGACCTCGGAAGCTTCGGCTCATGGTTCTACGAGCCGATCGCATTTCAGAAGGCAGTCCTTTGGAGCATGGCCTTCGAGGGGCTAGGCCTCGGCTGCGGGAGCGGCCCCCTCACCGGGCGCTATCAGCCGCCGATCGGCGGCCCGCTCTACTTCTGCCGGCCAGGCACGATCAAGATGCCCCTGATCCCGGGCCTCCTGATCTTCGGCGGGCCGAAACGCAGCTGGTTCGACGTGCTTCTGTACGTAGCGCACATGTTCTTCCTGTTTCGCGCGCTGGTCGCGCCCGAGCTTTCGGTCGAGCTCTTCATCCCGACCCTGCTTCTTCTCCCTCTGCTCGGCCTGACCGACAAAACGCTCTTCCTCGCGTCGCGCGCGGAGCACTACTACACGGCACTCGTCTGTTTCATGTTCGTCGACGATTGGCTGGCCGGGTCGAAGCTGGTCTGGGTCGGCATCTGGATGTGGGCGGCGACCTCGAAGCTCAACCGTCACTTCCCGTCGGTCGTGGCGGTCATGCAGAGCAACAGCCCGCTCACCCGCTTCGATTTCGTCCGAAAGCTTTTCTACCGGAAGTACCCGGACGACTTGCGTCCTTCCAAGCTCACCCACGTCATGGCGCACGCCGGCACCGCCGTGGAGCTCGTCTTTCCCGTGGTGCTCGTTCTGAGCGACGGGGGCACCGCGACCACG
>JBLYYU010000016.1:0-15375 GCA_048550275.1 Polyangiales bacterium | reverse complement strand
ATGAGGCGCAAACCCAACTCGGCGAATCCGAAGTGTCTCTGAAACGACTGCGCTCGACCATCGACGAGCAGTCGACCGAGCTCAACGAGCTGACTCTGCGGGAGCGCGAGATCAGCCTCTTGCTCGACCACCTGCAAGAGCAGGTTCTCGACAAGCACCGCGTCGAGCTCCATTTCGTGATCGGCGACCATCACGCGCGCCCGGTGCCGGGCGCCGAGGTCACCGCGCGCGCCGAAGAGCTCCAGCGCCTCATCGACCGCATGGGCGAGATCAACCTCACCGCGATCGAGGAATACGAAGAAAACGCCGGGCGATACGAGTACCTCACCAGGCAGCGGAGCGACCTCGAGGACGCGCTCAGCAAGCTCGACAAGGCGATCCGCCAGATGAACCGCGAAAGCCGCGCGCTCTTCCGCGAAGCATTCTCTGCCATCAACGAACGCTTCAAGCGCATCTTCCCGATGCTCTTCCGCGGCGGCAAAGCCGAGCTTCGTTTGACCGACCCGCAGGAGATGCTCGAGACGGGCGTCGAGATCTTCGCACAGCCTCCGGGCAAACGGCTCGGCTCGCTCGAGCTGATGAGCGGCGGAGAAAAGGCGCTCACCGCCGTGGCGATGATCTTCGCGATCTTCCAGTACAAGCCGAGCCCCTTCTGCCTGCTCGACGAGGTCGACGCCCCGCTCGACGAGGCGAACATCGGTCGCTTCGCAGAGACCATTCAGCAGATGACCGATCGCTCGCAGTTCATCATCATCACGCACTCGAAGCGCACCATGGAGTACGCCGATGTGCTCTACGGCGTCACGATGGAGCAGCCCGGCGTCTCGAAGCTGGTTTCGGTGGAGCTTCGCGGCGAGAAGCGCCCGGTCTCCCAGGCCGTCGAAGCAGCGGAGTAGTCCGGGCTCTCAGTTCAAAAGGTGCGGCGCCCGGGCATACGATGCCCGGGGCCGTTTTGTCAGTCGCGAATCGTTTCGCTATGGCAGCAGGATTGGTCCGTTCCCGTGAACGCCGCCGTTGTCGCTCAGGGCGTCGAGGGCCCAGTCGAAGAGCGAGTTTGGAGCCTCTTCCGCTCGGTCGCTGTGGCAGGAGCCGCAGGCCCAATCGACCGAGATGTACGGATTCGCGGGCTTCGGCCCGGTCGTCGAGTCGCTGTTGTCCGGGTTGATCGGATCGACCCAGGTGTTGATGCCGAATAGGTGTGTTGCGGTGTCGCCGTAGAATGTGCCCGCCTTCACTGCCGACTTCGTGGCCTTTGGCATATGGCACTGTTCGCAGGTCACTCCGCCCATGCCCGGGTAGTTCGAAGCCCAGACGTCGTAGCTGGCCGCCTCGTTGAAGTGGCATGAGGCACAGTCCACGCGCACACCGTGGAAGTTCGGGAAGTCCGGATTCGGGTCGTCTTCTTCACCGTCGAGCGCGACGTAGGTGTCCCCGAAACGAACGGGTTCATGCGAATCGTGACAACCGGCGCAGAGGAGCGAGGCGTGCTTGCTTTGAATCACTTCCTCGTACTGCTCGTGGTGCCGAATGAATCCACCGCTCGTGTCGATTTCATAGACGTCTGAACGAATATGGCAATTGCCGCAACGAGACCCCGGGTCCCATTGCGTGGACACTTCGTACGGATTGTCCGCGTGACCGGCGCCCGGCCCATGGCAGGCTTCGCAGCCGACGCCGGGCTCTTCCCAGGTTCCGTGAATGCCCTCGAGCCCATCCTGGTTGTCGCTCAGGTCGTCGTCGGTGTCCGGGTCGGTGTCGGCGATCCAGCCCGTCGTGTGGCAGCTGCCGCAGTTGTAAGGCTTGCGCTCATCGGTGTGGTAGGTGGAGCTGCTCGCGTCGAGGTCTGAGTACGCAGCCGAGCCGAAGGCGTCGACGTCGAGCGGGAAGTTGTACTGGACCTTGTCATCGTCGTCCGGGTCAGCCGTGTTCGACGAGCCCGTGATGATGTACCCGTCGGTTCCGATGAATCGGGTCTTCCAGCCGTAGCCGCCGATGGCGTAGGTCACATCATCCCAACCTCCGTTGGGGAATGTGTTTGCGTTGATCGACAGAAGGTCAGCGCCCGCTTGCGAGAAGAAGTTCGCATCGACTGCGTCGTACTCGCCGTGAACCTCGTTCCGAACCCACTCGGGGTATGCGGTTCCGTCGAGGATGTCCTGAACGGGAACGATTTTGTATGGATGGCCGCTGTTGATCCACGACGCGAATTGGCGCGCGTGGCAGTCCCCGCACGTATCCGAGCCAACGTAGCCCGTGACAGCACCGGGTCCTTCCGGCCCCTCCGGTCCTTCCGGCCCCTCCGGTCCTTCCGGTCCTTCCGGTCCTTCCGGTCCTTCGGCACCTTGCGCGCCCTGATCCCCCGAACACGAGGCAAGCGCCACCAAAAGTGAGAGGCTCCAAACAAATCGACCCAACATGATCCACCTCCGTATGTTGAGGCGACGATAGGCCTATTTGCGTGAGGAACGGAAGAGAAACGTGGGCTCTTAGTCACGAGACGCTAACTTTGCGCGAGTGGCGTGGATGAATGGCCCACGCTTGCGCCCGGAGAGGACGCGGTGTTGCGCATTCCCGTCGTCCCGCTCGGCGGATTTGGGGGGCGGCGCATCGCGTGGCTACTCTGAAGTCGTGGGAGAGACTCGGGGAATCGTCCTTGTTTGGGCGTGCGCGGCTGTACTTCTTTTCGGGCTAGCGCCTGCGACGCTGGTGTCCGCCCAATCGGTTTCGGACGACGACGCGGCTCGGGAGTATTTCAAGGCGGGCCGAGCGGCCTTCGACCGAGCCGACTACGAGAGCGCGTTGACCTATTTTCGCCACGCTTACCGGACGAGTGGCAGAGAGGCGCTTCTCTACAACATCGGTGTCGCCGCGGATCGCCTGCGACGGGATCAAGAAGCGCTCGAAGCCTTCGAGAGATACCTCGACACGACCGAGAACCCGACGCGCGAAACCGAAGTGCGCAAGAGGCTCGAGGCGCTGCGGAAATCGGTTTCGGAAAGGGAAGCTGCAGAGCGCGCGCTGATGGAAGCCCAGCTTCGCTCTGAACAGAACGAGGAAGCTCAGAAGCCCAAGAGACGCCGCGTCGCGCCACTTCCGACTGCTGGGGCTCTCGACACGGGTGCGTCGCGCTCCGACGGTGCCGTTTTTCAAATGCCAAAGTACGCCGCGCCCGTCGACCAGCCGACCGCGAAGAAGAAGAAGTGGCCTTGGATCGTCGCGGCCGCCGCGGTCGTCGTTGCGGGTGGAGTCACTGCGGGAGTCGTGCTCTCGCAACGTTCGAAGCAAAGTCAGCCGCCGTCCGGTGGCTTCGCGGTGAACTGGTGAAGCGCATCGTCCAAAGCGCGAGCCTCGTCGCTACGCTTCTCGGCCTGACCGCGTCGCTTGCGGGCGGATGCAGCGGCGCCGCTAGCAGCGAAGGGCTCAACATGGAGGCCTCGTTTGCTCCCGGGGTTCCGCGCGCGGCGCGGGACGAAGCGATTCGGGTCGAAGGGTACCTCGTCGAGTCCTGCGATTCGGTCGATGTCCCCGAGCGGCCCAACGATGAGCTCGGCAGCACGTTCACGCTGCGCGATGGCACCCAAGCTCCGCCGATCGCGGCTCCCAATCCCGGCGAATACGGCCTCTATGCCGTGGCACTGGATTCGAACTGCGCGGTGGTGGCCGCGGGTTGCGAGACCGTCACCGTCGTGGCTGGCAGCCAGGAAACCCTGTCCGTCACGATGGGCGCGTACTCCGGCGCAGGCTGCGCGGAAGGGCAGCAATGCTCCATCGACACCGGTGACTGCATTGGCTCCGACGGAGGCACAGGCGGCGTCGGAGGCGAAGGCGGTGTCGGAGGAGAGGGCGGCACTGGCGGTGTCGGCGGCGTCGACTGCACCGATGCGGACGACGACGGTTACTGCGTTGACGCCGATTGCGACGATTCCATTCCGACTTGCAACGCGGACTGCACGACGAATTCGGACGGTGGCGATCACGTCGACTGCTTCGAAGCGTTCTGCGGAACAGACCCGAACGATGGCGGCTCCGAGTGTCATGAGATTCAGAGCGAAGCGGAGTACCATGCGGCGATCGACGCGGCCAACGCCAACGCCGGCCACGACTACATCGTGCTGCGTGACATCACGATCACCGATAGCAACCCGCCTCGAATCGAAGACGATGCGGGCCTCACCATTCGGCAGGTCGTAGGGACGTCTGTGACGGTCAATTCGCCGGGCACAGGTCCTGGAACCGATCGAACCGTGTTCAAGCTGGAAAGCAGGAACAACCTGATCGACGGCGTACACGTCGTTAACGTCTCCAACGGTAGACACATCATCGAGGTCAAGGCCGATGACAACGTCGTACGCAACTGTCGCATCGAAGGGTTCGAAAAACGCGCGATCTACATCGATGGCGGGCCCGACCTAGACCGTGTAGCCAACGTGCAGATTCTGAACAACGTCGTGACCGGCGGTTTGGACTCCCAAGGCAACGAGACTGCGGGAATCGTCGTGAGAGACGCCGTCGGCGCGGTGGTCGCAGGCAACACGGTGGCGCTCAACGCGATGGACGGCGTGCAACTTCGCAACGCTGTATCCCCCGTCATCGACCACAACACGATCGCCCACAACGGCGGATCGGGCCTGGATTTCTATGAGGAGCCGTCCAGCGACGTTTGCCTTAGGAACAACAATGTCACCGACAACGACGAGTTCGGTCTAGACGCCTCCGTGGCCTTTACCTTCGACCCCACCTCGCCGTGCACCGGGCCGCTGTCGTCGGGACCGTCGTACGGCAATAACGATTTCAACAACGGCAGCGGGCCCTGCGGCGGAAGCCAATGCGCTGCGTGCGGCTGCTTGCCCCCAGGTTCGTTCTGGCAGTACGGCGCCGACCCGCTCTATTCGAGCATCGCGGCCGGGGACCCGGACCTCTTCTGCCTTGGGGCGACGTCCTTGCTGGTCGATAGCGGCGCCGACCTCCTCAGTTACGATCTCAACGGCACCGCGCCCGGACTTTTCAACGAGAGCAGCCCCGACGTCGGCAGCCGGGAACACGGCCCGAGCTACTGCGAGTAACGAACGCCTGGACCTGGTTGACCATCAGGTCCACCAGTCTCGCGATTCAGGCTCTCGATGCGAAGCGATCCAATCTCCGCCCTTGCCGAAGCGAGATCGGTCCCTGCGTGTGCTCGACGGGCGAGTCAGACCGGGTACGGTAGGCTCGAATGCGGCAAGTTGGACGCGAGCGATACGGTACGGCAAGCGCGGTGGAGTTGCGCGAGGCGCCCATGCCCGAACCAGGCCCGGGCGAAGTTCGCGTCCAGGTGCACGGCTCCTCGGTGAACAAAGGTGATCGCCTCGTGATGTCGGGGACGCCATACATCATGCGGCTCGGCCTCGGGCTGAGAGCGCCGCGAAGCTTCGCGCTCGGTCAGGACGTGGCCGGTGTGATCAGCGCCGTGGGGAAGGGGGTCACGACGTGGAAAGAGGGCGACCCCGTGTTCGGAGAGCTCACCTTGGGCGCGGCGTGGGCGGACGAGGTCTTGGCGTCCGCCGATAAGCTCGCGCGTGCCCCGAAGAACGTGTCGCTCGCCGAATCTGGGGCCTTGCCTGTCGCTGCACTCACGGCCTGGCAGGCCGTTCGAGACGAGGGGCGCATCGAGTCCGGCGATCGAGTCGTGGTCAACGGCGGCTCGGGCAGCGTCGGGAGCTACGTGGTGCAGCTCGCGAAGACGCTCGGCGCGCACGTGACCGCGGTAGTGCGCGCGCATCACGCAGATCGAGCGCGCGCGCTCGGCGCCGATGCGATCGTCGACGCCGACTCGGAGGATTTCACCGCGACCGACACGCCCTATGATGTCTGCATCGACGTCGCTGGCAGCGTGCCCATGTCGCGAGGTCTTCGTTCAGTGAAGCCGAAGGGCACATATGTCGTCGTCGGCGGATCAACCGATGATCCATGGCTCTGGCCCGTGCTTCGTCCGTTGCTGTGGATGATCCGGGGTGCCTTCTCGTCCAGGCGCGTGGCGGTCTTCATCGCCAATCCTACACCTGTGCGACTCGCCGAGCTGGCCGCATGGGTGGACGCAGGGCAGGTGACCCCGCTCTTCGATAGCCGCTGCACGCTCGAGGAGCTTCCAACGGCGCTTGCCGAGCTCGAGTCGGGCGAACGTCACGGCAAAGTGCTCGTCGACATCCGCGAACCGGCGAGCTGAACGAGGGGAGGGCCATCCATCACGGTCGCCAGCGCTCTGACGTCCGCGATCTCATCGGGCGCGAACGGATTCGAGCGCCCGAGCACTGCCAGCGGGGTAGAATGCCTACGCGCAGGTTAGCTTGAGCACCCAAGAGTCACATTCAGAAACGCCCGGAGCGGGCGCCCGCTTCTTGGACCTGTGGTCCGGGGTTGGGCTCGTGGTCGCGAACATGGTTGGCGCGGGGGTCTTCTTGAGCGCGGGCTTCATGGCCCAAGACCTGAGCGCCGGCTGGATCCTCGCGGCATGGGCGGTCGGAGGCGTGCTCGCCATGGCGGGTGCGCGGAGCTACGCCGAGGCCGCGGTTCTGATCCCGCGATCGGGCGGGGAGTACAGGTACCTCTCGGAGCTCGTGCATCCGGCTCTGGGTTACGTCGCCGGCTGGGCCTCGCTGCTGGTCGGGTTCTCGGCGCCGATGGCGATCAGCGCCTTTGGCGCAGCGGCGTTTGCGTTCGCGGTCTTTGGAGCGGAGGGCGCCCGCATTGGGGCGACGGCGCTGATCGTTTTGCTGACAGTTCTCCATGCGGCGGGGCTCCGAGCTTCGAAGTGGACGCAGAACGGTCTCGTCGTCATCAAGGGCATTCTCGTTCTCGGGTTCGTCGTGCTGGGCGTTTCCCTGGGCGACAATCATTGGCCGACCTGGTCGCCGCCGGCCGCCCAGCCGAATAGCGCCTCGGTGTTCGCGACGAGTCTGTTCTTCGTGGCCTACGCGTTCTCGGGTTGGAACGCCGCGAGCTACGCGGCCGAGGAGTTCCGCGAACCGCGTCGTGACGTTCCGCGCGCCATGCTGATCGGCTGCGCTCTGGTGGGGCTCGCGTACTTGGCGGTCAACTGGGTGCTCGTCGCGAACCTCAGCCCCGAGCGCGCCAGCGTCGTGTTCGAGTACGAGGAGGCCCGCGTCACGCTCGGGCATCTGGTTGCGGAAAGCTTCCTCGGAGACGCCGGCTCGAGAATCGTGTCGGTCGGGATCGCGTTGGTCTTGGTGTCCAGCACGAGCGCGATGCTCATGCTCGGTCCCCGGGTTTACGCCGAGATGGCGCGCGACGGGTTCCTCCCTGCGTTTCTGAGCGGCAAGCCTGGCGCGCCGCCTCGAGCGGCCGTCTACCTTCAAGGAGCGCTCGCGCTCGGCTTGCTCCATTTGCATTCGGTCGGTGAGCTGCTCAGCAACGTTGCCGGTGTCTTGGTTTTCTTCTCCGCGCTGGTGGCCTTGGGGCTGCTGTTCGCGGGGCGGCTCCGTCCGGACTTGCCGATGCCCCGTCCGCAGGCCCGACTCGCGGCGCTCGTGTACACGGCGTCCTCGATTTGGATGCTCTACAACGCGTTCGCGAACCAGGCGGGCCTGCTCCCCTGGCTCGGGGTGGCCTCGGGTGCAGCGCTGCTCGCCTACGCCCTGACCGCGAGGCGTCTTAGTTGACGATGGCGTCGAGGGCGGCCGCGTGTGATTCGGCGAGCTCTTCGACCGGCACTTCGCAGACGTCTTCGATCGTGAGTGTTTGGCCGGTCACCGACCCGATCTTCGCGAAGGGTACGCCGTAGCGCTCGCAGATGTCGCCGACCTCGCCGAAGTTGCTCGGCGAGAGGCTGACGAGGATGCGGGTCGGTTCCTCGCTGAACAGGAGCGCGTGCGCCGGTGCGTCTTCGCTCGAGGGAAGGCTGACCTGGGCCCCGTGCCCATGTGCGATGCAGGACTCGGCCAGGGCGACCGCGAAGCCGCCGTCGCTGATGTCGTGGGCGCTGTTCAGCACCTTGGCGCGGGCGAGCTCGAGCATGGCGTGCTGCAAGGCCGCCTCCGCTTCGAGGTCGATGCCGACGGCCGCGCCCGTCACCTTGCCGCTGTGTTGAACCAGCCATTCGGACGCGCCGAGGACTCCGCGCGACGGCAGCCCGAGGTGTGCAATGACGTCGCCGTCGGCCGTGAAGCCGAGGCCTAGGCGGTGCTCCGGGTCTTCGAGCTGGCCGACGACTGCGACCGTTGGCGTGGGCAGAATCGCCTTGCCGTCGGTCTCGTTGTAGAGGCTCACATTGCCCGAGACGACAGGGGCGTCGAGCGCGCTGCACGCCGCTGCAAGCCCGTCGATGGCTTGCGCGAATCGCCACATTTGTTCGGGGACTTCCGGGTTTCCGAAATTGAGGCAGTCGGTGAGGCCGAGAGGTTTTGCGCCTACGCAGACGATGTTGCGCGTGCACTCAGCGACCGCCATGGCCGCACCCTGGTAAGGGTCGAGCTCGACGTGCCGGCCGTTGCAGTCAGCGGAGACCGCGAGGAACTTCTCGCGGGTGCCGTCGGCGTCTTCGCAGAACGCGCGAATCACGGCGGCGTCGCCGTCACCCGGGCGAATGACTGTCCCGTTTCGAACGATGTGGTCGTACTGTCGCCAAATCCACGAACGGCTGCCGATGTTCGGCGAACCGAGCAAGCGAACGAGCTCTGCGCCGAGGTCGTCCGGAGCGTCGCCGGTCATCGCAACGAGCGTAGCCTGCTCCTTGCGCGGCTCTTGCGGCCGGTCGTACTTCGGCGCGGCGTTGGTCAGCAGGTCGACGGGCAGGTCCACGACTACGACGGGGTCGGGAGCGCCGGTGCCATCGAAGGGGTCGTACCCCGGTGTCGCTTTGCAGACGAAGCGCCCGGTCTCGGTGACACGGCCGACGATCGAAGCGTCCAAGTCCCACTTGGCGCAGATTTCGAAGACCTCGTGCTCGCGGCCTTCCTTGGCGACCATCAGCATGCGTTCCTGCGATTCGCTCAGGAGCATTTCGTAGGGGCTCAGGGCCTTGGTGCGGCGCGGAATCGCGTCCAGGTCGAGCTCGATGCCGTTGCCGGCGCGGTCGGCCATCTCCACCGAAGACGAGGTCAGCCCCGCGGCGCCCATGTCCTGCACGCCGGAGAGGCAATCCGTCGCGAAGATTTCGAGGCAGGCTTCGAGCAGGAGCTTTTCCATGAAGGGGTCGCCGACCTGGACGGTAGGCAACTTGGCATCGGTGTCCTCGCCGAACTCGGCGCTCGCCATCGTCGCGCCGTGTATCCCGTCGCGACCGGTTTTCGCACCCACGTAGATGATTGGGTTTCCGATGCCTTCGGCGACCCCGAAGAACAGGTCGTCGGTTTTCGCGACGCCTACGGTGAAGGCGTTGACCAAGATGTTCCCGTCGTAGCTCGGATCGAACTGCACCTCGCCGCCCACCGTAGGCACGCCGATGCAATTGCCGTAGCCGCCAATGCCGGCGACCACGCCCTTGAGCAGGTCTGGGGTCTTCGGATGGTCGGGGCGGCCGAATCGGAGGGAGTTGAGCGAGGCGATGGGCCGGGCGCCCATCGTGAACACGTCTCGAAGGATGCCGCCTACGCCGGTGGCCGCGCCCTGGTACGGCTCGATGTACGACGGGTGGTTGTGCGACTCCATCTTGAAGACCGCACAGAAGCCGTCGCCGATGTCGACCGCGCCCGCGTTTTCACCGGGCCCCTGGACCACCTGCGGGCCGGTCGTGGGCAGGCGGGCGAGATGGACGCGAGAGGACTTGTACGAGCAGTGCTCCGACCACATCACGCTGATGACGCCGAGCTCGGCGTAACTGGGAGCGCGGGAGAGGGTGCTCAGGACTCGTTCCCATTCGTGACCCGCCAGGCCGAACTCTCGGGCGATTTCGGGGGAGCTCTCGGGTTCCCCCGGAAAGTTTGCTGGAGTGCTCATTCGAAACCCAAGTGACGCCGAAGCGATTTGAAAAGCGCGAGCCCGTCGTCGTTGCCGAGGATGGCCTCGCTGGCGCGCTCCGGGTGCGGCATCATGCCGAGCACGTTCTTGTCGCGGTTGTACACGCCGGCGATGTCACCGACCGAACCGTTGGGGTTGGCGTCGCTGCCGTTCGGAGCCTCGCCCGTTCGCGTGCTGTAGCGGAAGGCGATTTGGCCGTTGCGCTCGAGCTCGGCGAGGCCGTCCGCGGTCGTGTGGTACCGGCCGTCGGCGTGCGCGATGGGCAAGCGAAGGACCTCGCCTTTGCCCATGCCCGTGAAGGGACCTTCGTTTTCGACGCGGAGATAGATGTCGCGGCACTCGAATCGAAGGTGGGCGTTTCGGGTGAGGGCGCCCGGGAGGAGACCCATCTCGGTGAGGATTTGGAAGCCGTTGCAGATGCCGAGCACCGGTCCGCCGCGGCTCGCGAATTCGCGGACCGCGTTGTCGATGGGGCTGAATCCCGCGATCGCCCCGGCGCGCAGGTAGTCCCCATAGGAAAACCCGCCTGGGATCACGACGGCGTCGGCGTCACCGAGGCTCGTCCCTTTGTGGAATGCATACCAGGCGTCCGCGCCTACGACGTCCCGCACCGCGTGCAGGGCGTCCCAGTCGGCATTCGAGCCCGGAAATTGTACGACTGCGACCTTCATCGGTAGTTCCGTTGTCTTCGGCGCGCGGAGCATAGTTCGGACCGGCCCTCAGGCAACGCGGAACCGGAACTATCGCACCGGCTCGAAATACCCGTGCTCTGCGCCGCCCTCGAGCCCCGTCGCTGGGGTTAACCTGTACACGATCGCGCCGCGGCAGCCGGCTGCGTCGACCACGCCGAAGGTCCGGCTGTCCTGGCCCATGTAGCCTCGGTAATCTCCGAGCAAATAGAGCTTTCCGTCCGGCACTTGGGTTCGCTTGACGTGATGCCGGCCGTTCTCCCCGATGAAGACCTGATGCGCCGCGTCCCCGGAGTGCTCCTCGCCCCAGGTGACCTCGATGCTGCGGTCGGTGTCGGCGTTGTAGAACGTCATCGAGCTCCGGGGGCGGTACTCGACTGGTTCTCCGTCGATGAGCAGTTCCTTTTTCGAGGAGTCGACGGTCATTCCCCCGGTCGCCGCGACTCGCGCCACGACCCAGCCCTCCTCGGTGGGGTGCTGGCAGACCGCGATGGAGCCGAGCTCGGGCGCCCGCCGCTTGTTGATGAGCACGCGCTCACCTCGGAGCAGCGTAGGCGCCATCCCGTTGTGCCCGACCTCCGCCACGTCGAAGAACAGCACCTTGAGCAGCAGCGCCACCACGATGACCGCCGCGCCAGCCCAAGACAGCCAGTTGAGCCCCTTTCGCATCGCCCCCATGAGCCTCGCTATTCACTGTTCGGGAGGCAGTTGTCAAGCTCGCGCAGAAACGCTTGCAGGGCTTCGCTCGGGTCCTCGGCATCGTAGATCGCGCGCCGAACGGCCACCCCGGCCGCGCCTGCCGCAACCAGCGGCTTCACATCCTCCGGGCGAATCCCGCCGAGCGCGAATGTCGGGAGACCGACACCCGCGATCGCCTCGCGAAACCCGTGAACCCCGATCGGCCGAGCCTTGCCTGGCACTTGGAAGACCGGGCTCAGAAACGCGTAGGCCGCTCCTTCGGACGCGGCGGCTTCGAGGCCGGCCCGATCGTGTCGCGAGACCCCAATCAACGATAGAGACGGGAAATGCGAGGCGATCTCCGAGGGCGGAAGCCCCGTCTCCGGCAGGTGCACACCGTCCGCCTCGACGATCTCGGCGACGTCGGAGCGACGGTTGAGGCTGAGAAGGCTCCCCGAGGCCCTGGTCAGCTCTCTCAGATCTCGTCCCCAGGGGACGAGATCCCGATCCACCTCCGATTTCGCGCGAAGCTGCACCCCCACGAGGCCTGGCGGGCAGCCCTCGAGCGCACGCCGAATGGGATCGATCGGGCCGTCCGGATGATCGGGCTTGGTGATGATCCAGATCCGCGGAAGACCGGGGCGCATCCGAACGGGCTCAGGTCCGGCCGTCGAGATCGGAACCGATGACACCTTCGAGCGGGCTCGACGCGGTGGCGTAGAGCTTTCGCGGAATTCGGCCCGCCAGGAACGCGTCCCGGCCGGCCTCGACGCCGGCCTTCATCGCGCGCGCCATCCGCACGGGATCCTTCGCGCCGGCGATGGCGGTGTTCATCAGCACACCGCCGATGCCGAGCTCCATGGCGATGGCGGCATCGGAAGCCGTCCCGACGCCGGCGTCGACAATCACCGGAACGTTCGCGTGCTTGACGATGATTTCGATATTGAACGGGTTGCGTACGCCGAGCCCGCTGCCGATAGGCGCCGCCAGGGGCATCACCGCAGCGCAGCCCAGGTCTTCGAGTCGTCGGGCCGCGATCGGGTCGTCGTTGAAGTAGGGAAGGACGGTGAAGCCGTCGTCCACCAGCGTCTTGGCCGCCTCGATGGTTGCAGGCACGTCCGGGAACAAGGTCTTTTCGTCGCCGATGACTTCCAACTTGATGAGCGGTGTGTCGAGCAGCTCCCGTGCCAACCGGGCGGTCCGGACGGCATCTTCGGCCGTGTAGCAACCGGCGGTGTTCGGAAGCAGCGTGTACTTCCCATCGCGAAGCACCGTCATGATCGAGTCCGCCCCCGTCGCGTTCAGGTCCACGCGGCGCACGGCCACGGTGACCACTTCGCAACCGGACGCTTCGAGCGCTTTCTTTGCAGTGTCGAGGTCCGGGTACTTCCCCGTCCCGGTGAACAGGCGCGAGCGAAACTCGAACTGACCGATCTTCAGAACATCTTCGGACACCTAACCGCCTCCTACGAAATGGACCACTTCGACCCGGTCCCCGTCACTGAGCGCCGTGCTCTCGTGCTTTGCGCGCGGCACGACTTCTTCGTTGCGTTCGACCGCTACCAGCGTGTCCCCGAGCCCGAGAGCGGACAGCAGTTGCTTCACCGTCGTGCTCGGCTCCACCTGCCGTTCTTCACCGTTGACCAGGAGTCGCATCGGCCGTGAGCCTAAGGCCGCCCCGAGAGCGCTGCAAGCGGCTTCGAAGATGGGCGCACCGGGCAACGGATGATAGGCTCGCCCGCGTGAAGCGCATCGTGCAGGGCGACAATTTGCAGGTTCTCGGGACCCTGCCTCGCGAACACGCGCGCCTGATTTACATCGATCCGCCGTTCAACACGGGGCGCACGCAAGCGCGCCAGCGGGTGCGGGTTCGCGCGAGCGACGAGGGTGAGCGTCAGGGCTTCGGCGGGCGCCGCTACGAGGTCGACCAGGTCGAGAGCCCCGCCTACGAAGACGAGTTCGACGCGTACATCCCGTTCCTAATGAGTCGTATCGAGGCCGCGCTCCCTTGCTTGACCGCCGATGGCTCGCTCTTCGTGCACCTCGATTACCGCGAAGTGCACTACGTCAAGGTCGCGCTCGACCGCCTTCTTGGCCGGGACCATTTCCAAAACGAAATCATCTGGGCGTACGACTTCGGCGGCAGGCCCAAGCGCCGCTGGCCCGCCAAGCACGACAGCATCCTCTGGTACGTGCGCGACCCCAAGAACTACGTCTTCCAGTTCGATGAAATGGATCGCATTCCATACATGGCGCCGGGGCTCGTCGGGAAAGAAAAGGCGGCGCGGGGAAAGACGCCCACCGATGTCTGGTGGCACACCATCGTCCCGACCAACGGCAAAGAGAAGACCGGCTACCCGACTCAGAAGCCGCTCGGCGTTCTCGAACGGGTCATCAAGGTCCACAGCGAGCCCGGGGACACCGTGCTCGACTTCTTCGCCGGAAGCGGCACGACCGGTGAGGCGGCGGCGCGCCACGGTCGCGGTTTCGTCTTGGTCGACGAGCACCCCGAGGCCATCGAGATCATGCGCAAGCGCCTCGCGCAGTGGGAGCCGGAAGTCGAGCTCGTCGAGCCCGGTCAACGCGGGACGAGCTCGACCTCGAAGAGCTGAGGCCAGAGCTTTCCCGTAATCAAGAACGTGTTTGACTCTGGCTTGTACGCGATGCCGTTGAGCACGTCGGCGCGGACCGATTCCAAGCGTGAGAGCAGGCCGCTTGCGTCGATGCTCGCGGTTACCCGCCCGGTCTTGCCGTCGATGCGGACAATCTCGTTGCTCCGCCAAATGTTGGCGTAGATGTCCGTGCCCACGCACTCGAGCTCGTTCAGTCGCGGCACGGAGCTTCCGTTTTTCGTTACGCTTACCTCGCGGAGGACCTCCATCGACACCGGGTCGCGAAACTCCAGAATCGACGAGCCGTCGCTCATCACCAGTGAAGAGCCGTCGTAGCAGAGGCCCCAACCCTCGCCGCGGTAGCGAAGGGTGTTCCGTTGCTCGAGCGTCTCGAGGTCCGACACCAGCGCAAGACCGGAGCGCCAGGTCAGTTGAATCAAACGGTCATCGACGAGCGCAAGCCCTTCGCCAAAGAACGCCGCGTCGATAGCCCGCTGAACGAGGACCTTTCCATCTTCGAGGCGGACCTTCCGGAGCGAAGACTCTCCGTATTGGCCGGTGCTCTCGTACAGAGCGCCGTCGTGCCAGAGGAGCCCCTGAGTGAACGCGTCTTTGCGGTGGGGGAACTTGCGAAGGACGCGAACGCGAAGCGCTTCGACGGGGGACGTGTTCTGCGCACCAGGCGAATCGGCAGGCGTGATCGTGACGGGCGCGACGACCTCGTCCTGCGTCTTGCCGCAACCGGGCGCCGGAGCGAGCCCCATCGACAAGAGCCCGCCGACGAACATTCCGGCCCAGAGAGCTCGGTCCGAGCGTCGCTCGGCGCGCTGGCCCGCCTCGACGTGCTTTCGTTCAACCCGCCACATGCTGCCGGAGCCTAACCCTCCGGCGTTCGGACGCCAATGCTTGACGGCGGCGGTGCCAACCGTTAGCCCCAAGCCGTGCATCCGGACTCCCCGACGCCGCAGCGGCCGCGCATCCAAAGTGCGGACGCTTCACTGAGGGCGACGCGCGCCGAAATCCTCCTCGACGCGATCGGGCACAACCTTCGCGTAGTGCGAGCCGCGTCGAATGGCCGGAAGATCCTCGCTGTCGTCAAAGCCGACGCCTACGGCCACGGAGTCGTTCCGGTCGCGCAGCGACTTCAGGCCGACGGCGTCGATGGTTTCGGCGTCGCCCTCGCGGAGGAAGGCCTCGAGCTTCGCGAGGCTGGCATCGACCGCGCAATTCTGGTTCTCAACGGGATCCACGGCGGCGCGCATCGCGACATCATCGCGGCCGGGCTCACCCCTGTCGTGTACGAGCTCTCCGAAGCGAGCGCTTTCGAAGCGGTGGCCGACAGCCGCCCCATCGACGTGCACTTGAAGGTCGAGACGGGCATGGGGCGCCTCGGCGTTCCGCTCGTCGACCTCGATGCCTTTCTCCGCGAGCTCCGTCGCTTCCCT
>JBLYYU010000015.1:0-5100 GCA_048550275.1 Polyangiales bacterium | reverse complement strand
CCCTCGAGCTCGCCCTCGAGGGTCGGACGATACTTCTCCCGGGCATTGCCGATCACGGGAGCACCGTGCGTTGGCAAGACGTGCTCGAAATCGAGATCGAGCACCGAACGCACATCGGCTGCAGTCGGCCTCGTGAGCTTCAACCAGGCCGGGCCCACGTTGTAGGGCTTCATGAAGCCCATCCGCTTCATCACGATTCTCGCGAGGAAGTTGTGGTACTCGTCCGGCTCCGGCGTGTGCTGCAGGGAATCCCCCGCGATCAGAATCCCGCCTTCTCGCCCGAGCCGGCAGATCGCTTCGGTCGGGCTCGCCGTCGTGAACACTTTCAGCGAGGCGTCCGCAATCGGCAGCGGGCTCGATTCGTTCAGCCAGTGGTCCGGTTCCATGTACGGCGTCGGGTCGGCCTTCTTCGGGTCGAGGCCTCGCTCGTAGCGCTGGCCTTCGATCGCGTAGACCTCGGCCCCGTACCGCTCGCGGTAGAAACCGTCGTCGCGGCCGTGAAACCCCGCGAGCCGGATGACGTGCTTGACGTCGCCGAGCGCATCGAGCGCCTTCAGCCCGTCGTCGCTCAGCCGCACGCTATTGAAAAGCGCGAGGCCGTCGTCGGTGCGGACGACGGTCATCGAGCGCCCGATTCGCATCGGCAAGAACATCGGCATCCGAACGCCCGCGCGGACGAACCAGACCCCGTCAAACACCTCTTCGATGGGCCCGTGCGGCGATGCCGGAAGGTGGCCGCCTCTCACGGACTGCCCCGAAGCTTGCGTCCCGCCCATGCTCTCCCCCTTTCGTTGCTCGTCAGCGATCGGCCAACTGAATGCCAGCGACTTTTTTATCCGGGATACGTTTGAAGTCGACGCGCTTCTTGAAAATCATGATGTGCGCGATGAGCTCGAAGGCGTCGGCGCTCTGCACCTTGATGTCGATCGGGACCTCGCGCTTGCGCTTGATCGAGTACGCGCGGCCATGCCAGGCGCCGTCGGTTTTGTCGTAACGGAGCTCCCGGAACACCACGATGCCGACCGTCTCGGGGCGCTTGCCTCCGTCCACGATGACGCCCTGCCAGCCCTCGCCCTGCCGCCTCACCTCGATGATCGCCTCGCCCTCGCCTCGCTGCCAGTAGCCGAGGATATCGGGCACTTCGGCGGCCGTGTCGGAGGCGTAGGCCGCTGTGGGCAGGGCACCCAGGAGCAACCACCCGCCGAGCAACGCAACCAACACTAACCTGGACCTTGAAATGAGGGCTTCTCCTTTTGGAGGTGGAAAGGTCGATAATCTCCCAAGTCGCTGGTTTTTGCACTTCAAAAATGACGCAGGCGGGAAATCAAACCCCGACCGGGAGTGTCGGCAATCTCACAACGAAGCGCCTCTCGCTCCTTGCAAGGCCTCCCGCGCCCCAGATAGCATCGCGCCGTGCGCAAACTCTTCACGAGGGCCCTAGCGGGGACAGTTGTCCTTTTGCTGCTGTTGGCAGCCGTGGCCGGCGTGGCTTGGTGGCGCCTACACCCGTCCCCGCCGGGGCTCCAGGTCTGGACGAACGGACAGATCATCACGGTCGACGCCGAGAACCGAATCGCGACGGCGATGGTCATCGAGGGCGATCGGATCATCGCGATCGGCACCGACGATGAAGTGCAGCGCTGGCTGAAAGACGCGGACGTCCTGCTCGATCTCGACGGCCGGGCGGTGACCCCGGGGTTCATCGAAGCGCACGGCCACTTCCCCGGCGAAGGCCTCGGCGCCGTGGCCGCCGACCTCAACAGCCCACCCATCGGCACGGTGAAGACGATTCCCGAAGCGCTGGACGCGCTCCGCAAGACCAACGAGGAGCAGCCCGGTGACGGCTGGCTCCTCGGCTTCGGTTACGACGACACGGTGCTCGAAGAGCAGCGGCACTTCACGCGCGAAGAGCTCGACACGGTGTCGACGAGCCGGCCGGTGCTCGCGATGCACATCTCGGCGCACATGGTGGTCGTGAACTCCCTGGCGCTCGAGCGATTCGGCATCACGGCGGATTCTCCCGACCCGCCCGGCGGCGAGATTCGCAAAGACCCGGCAACCGGCGAGCCGACCGGCCTGCTCCTCGAGACCGCCGCGCGGCCGCTACAGATGAAGGCGCTCAACATGACGGCCTCCGCTCAGGTCGCGACGGTTCGCTCAGCGGCGCGGCGGTACGCGGCACAGGGCTTCACGACGGTTCAAAACGGGCTCGCGACCTTGGCGCACATGAAGGGGATGAGCAGCGGCTCGAAGGTCGGCCTCATACCGCAACGGCTGGTCTTCTGGCCCAAGGATGAGATCGCGCTCGCCGCGGCGGAGGGGAAGCTCGACCTCTCGGGCTTTGCGAGCGACAAGGTGCACGTCGGAGCCGCCAAGCTGGTCGGAGACGGCTCGATTCAGGGGTACACCGGCTACCTCAGCGAGCCGTACTACCGGCCGGGCGAGCACCCGGACGACTACCGCGGCTACCCGAACATCGATGCGGAGACGCTCAACGAGCAGGTGAAGCAGCTTCACTGCTCCGGCCAGCAAGTCGCGGTGCACGGCAACGGCGACGCGGCCATCGACCAGTTCCTCGACGCCTGGGAGGGCGCCCTCGAAGCCTGCCCCTCCGACGACGCGCGGCCCGTGCTGGTGCACGCGCAGATGTCGCGCCCGGACCAACTCGAACGCATGAAGCAGCTAGGCGTCACCCCGACGTTCTTCAGCGCACACGTTTACTATTGGGGCGACCGGCACCGCGATCTCTTCCTCGGCCCAGAACGCGCGGCCCGCATCAGCCCGGCGGCGAGCGCGGCGGCCCTCGGCATCCCCTTCACCACGCACCTCGATACACCGATCGTGCCCGTCGATTCGATGCTGCAGCTCTGGACCCCGGTGGCGCGTGAAACGTCCAGCGGGAAAACCCTCGGCCCCGACGAGCGCATCTCGGTGGCGCAGTCCCTGCGTGCAATGACCTACGACGCGGCCTGGCAGCTTCGCCTCGAACGCGAGATCGGGTCCATCGAAGTGGGCAAGCTCGCCGACTTGGTGGTCCTTTCCGACAACCCCCTCGAGCCTGGCGCCAAGCTCCGCGAAATCAGCATCGAGCGAACCCTCGTCGGCGGCGTGACTATCTACGAAAAGGCGGACTGATCGACCCCTAGCCGTACTCCTCCGGTAGGTCGATGAGCAGGATCTTCCCGAGCAAGCCCTTCGGCAGAATTCCCGCCAGCTTGATCAGCATCTTGTAGACCCACGGAAACATGTAGTCGCGCGAGCCCTTTTCCATCGCGCGCACCATGTGTTTGGCGGCCTGCTCTTCCGAAAGCGCCATCGGCATCGGCTGGTCGTAGGTGAGCTGAGCCGCGGTCTTGATGAAGCCCGGATGAACGCTGACGAACTTCAGGTTGTAGCTCCGGAGCTCGATCCGGCAGGTGTCCATCAAGATCCGCGCGGCGGCTTTGGCGGCGGAGTACGGCCCCTGCATCGGTAGCCCGAGGAAACCGGCGAGCGAGTTCGTGTGCACGATCATCCCCTCCCGAAACGGCTTCATGTGCTCCATGACCGGAATGAGGTAATGGACGAAGGTGTCGTAGTTCACGCGCATGTTGCCGAGCACCTGCTGGGAGGTGATCTTCGCCATGTTGAAGACCGGCCCATCGCCGACGTTGAGCACCGCGACATCGATTCTCTCGAAGCGCTCGATAGCCTCGCGAACCACTCTCTCGGCTTCGTCCCCGTCGAGCGCGTCGGCGGGCACGGCGAGCGCTTCCCCGCCCGCGGCCTCGATTTCCGTGACGAGCGAGTCGAGCAGCTCCTTGCGGCGCGCGGTCAGGACCAGCCGGTTTTTGCGCTTTGCGAGCTCGACGGCTAGAGCACGGCCGATTCCCGAGGAAGCCCCGGTGATGAGCACGGTTTTGTGCACGAGATTCATGCGGCGGAGGGTACCGTAAACGGCTATGGTCCGCCCGCCTGAGCCTATGACCGACAGCTCCCCAACCCGTATCGAGTCAGGTCCGTTCGGCCGCATGTTGCGCTTCGGCGTAGTCGGCCTGAGCGGTGTCGCGGTCAATCAGGGTCTGCTGATGTTGCTCCACGGCAGCCTGGGCGCGCCCTTGCTCCTGTCGAGCCTCATCGCCATCGAGGTTTCGATCCTCACGAACTTCCTGTTGAACCATAGCTGGACCTGGCGCGTGCCGTTCAGCGAGCCCGGCCTGCTCCGGCGGGTGTTTCAGTACCACGCAGCGGCGGTCTTGGCGGCGTTCGCGGGCAACGTCATCATCCTGGTCGGCGCCGTCGAGCTCTTCGGTGTGGATTACCGCATCGCGAACCTCATCGGCATCGCCGTCGGGACCGCGATCAACTTCACCGCCAACGAGCTCTGGATCTTCCGCGACCGCTGAGCTTGCGGTTCAGGCGTCCTCGGCATCGCGCTGCGCGAGGACGTAGGGCTGAACGATGGCCACGGTGAACCGTTCGCCGGCTTCTTCCTGCCAGCTTTCGATTTGCGCCTCCGTCGGCTTGCTGAGCTGCTGCGCACCCATCCAGCCCTGCACCCGAGTCTTGTCGTCTCGAGCAACGGCGAGCGCGACTTCGAGCAGATCGAGCTCCGAGGCCACCAGCACCAATCCGCCGCGCTTCGCATGAGGCCCGAGAGGCTTCCAATCGACTCGGTGGATCTCCCGCGCAATCCTTGCGCGTAACTCGTCGCTCATGCCCGAACGATAGCAGGCCGCGACGACCATGTTGGGGGCACTTGGACTAGACTCCGCCCATGATCGGCAGCGTTCTTCTCTGCCTGGGCGGATTGGGGCTTTTTCTGCTCGGAATGGTGGTGCTCACGGACGGCCTGCGCGCGCTCGCAGGCAGTGCGCTTCGCCGAATGCTGAGCCGTTTCACCCGGAGCCCCCTCTCTGGTGCGATGACCGGCGCCGCCACCACCGCGGTGGTGCAATCTTCGAGCGCGACCACCGTTGCAACTGTGGGCTTCGTCGGTGCCGGCCTCCTCACGTTCCCGCAAGCGCTAGGCATCGTCCTCGGCGCAAACGTCGGCACGACGATCACCGGCTGGCTCGTGGCGTTGCTCGGTTTCAAGCTCGAGCTTGGCACCGCGGCACT
>JBLYYU010000014.1:0-14853 GCA_048550275.1 Polyangiales bacterium | reverse complement strand
GTAGGTCTCCGGTACCTCCACCGGCGGGGGTGGATCGATTTCCTTCGTGTAGTTGCAACCGACAGCAAGCGCCGAAGAGAGCAGGATGAAAATCAAACCACGCATCATGCAGTCCCTTCGCTCGAAAGTGCCCGCTCCATCGCGTCGAGGTGTAGGGGCACCAGCTGACTCAAGTCCACGGGAACGGGAACGCGTTGCTCCATTGCCTCCCGGTTGAGCCCGACCAAGACGATGCCGAGGAAGCTCGTCCACAGCTGCATCGCTTGCGGGAGCGGATCGACGTCCGCTCGAATGCTCCCATCCGCTTGCCCGCGCTGAAGCGTCGCAACGACCAGCGACAACATTCGACCGACGCGTCCTCGGTATGTCTGAAACGCCTCGGTCGAGTCGTCCATTCGTTCGCCGGCGCTCAGCCAAGCGAGTGCGAATCGGAAATGATGAGGGTTGTCGAGCGTTCGGTCGAAGTAGGCTTGGAGCAGGGCGCGCACGCCTCCGAGGCCCGTCGCTGCATCGTTGATGGCGGTCTCGATGCGCGGAATGAAGTCGTCGATCAACCGAGTGGCCACCGCGGCGCAGAGCGCGTCCTTGTTCTGGAAGTAGAGGTAGAGCGTGCCCTTGCTCAGCTCGGAAGCCTCGGCCACTGCGTCCATTCGGACTCCGTAGTAGCCCTCGGCCGCGATCAACTCCTGCGCAGCATCGAGAATCGCTTCCCGCCGCGCTGTCCGCTCGCGTTCCCTACGTGCCGCTACTGCCACTGCCTGCCCTCCAGTGAGCTGACCGACAGTCAGTCACTGACTATTGGTTAGCAACTCTAGGGCGAGAAGTCCGACAATCCAGCGTAAAATTCGAGCAAGCGGTCGATTTCTAAGCTGATTTCGTGACTTGTGAGTCTGCGATCTCCGTGACCGATCCCGCCTAGAGCCGAGTGGGCAGGGCAAAGCACCGGCGTTGCTTGGTGGGAGATCTCGGATTCGAACCGAGGACCGTCGCCGTGTAAAGACGCTGCGCTAACCACTGCGCCAATCTCCCAAACTCGTCGAAGGCCGAGCTTCTAGCACGCTTGGCGAAGATCGCAGCGATTTAGAGAAGCTGCCGTCGCCCGCTATTGGCGGGCGCCAGGGGCGTCTACGGTGGGCTCTGGGACGTCCTCGCCACTCGGCGATTCGGGCGTGATGAGCTCGCCTTCGCGGTATTCGGCCGGGCGCAGCGCGTGCTCGCCGAAGAGGGCGTCCGGATCGCTGAGAACGAGCGCCTCGCGAAGGACTTGGTCCATGTGCTCGACCAGCACGATGCGAAGGGCGTTCAGAACTCGACGAGGGATTTCCTTGAGGTCCTTCTGGTTTTCCTTGGGGACCAGGACGACTTCGATTTCGGCCCGGTGCGCGGCCAGGAGCTTCTCCTTGAGACCGCCGATCGGCATGATGCGACCGCGCAGGGTGATTTCGCCGGTCATCGCGACGTTCTTGCGCACGGGAATCTTGAGCAGGGCGCTGGCGATGCTGGTGGCCATCGTGATGCCGGCGCTCGGGCCGTCCTTGGGGACGAAGCTCGGGAAGTGAACGTGGACGTCGTACTTCGAGTGGAAGTCCGTTTCGAGACCGAGGACCTTCTGGCGTGAGCGGATGTAGCTCATCGCCGCCTGCGCCGACTCCTGCATGCCCTTTTCGAGCAGGCCCGTGATGTTGAGCTTGCCCTTGCCGGGAACGACCGCGACTTCACACTCGAGGATCGAACCGCCGTAGGCGTTCACTGCGAGGCCGTTCGTCAGGCCGACGTGGTCCTTCTCGTTCGTCTTGTCGGGGCGGTACTTCGGGATACCCAGGTACGTCGCCACGTCTTTCGCTTCGACGCGGTAGCTCTTCTCAGCAGACTCTTCGCCGTCTTTCAGAACCTGGCGCGCGATCTTCCGGCAGACGCTGCCGATCTCTCGCTCGAGGTTACGGACGCCGCTTTCCATCGTGTAATAGTGGATGATCTGGCGAATGGCGTTTTCGCTGATCTCGATGTCGATCTCTTTGAGGCCGGCGTTTTCGCGTTGCCGCGGGACCAAGTAGCGCATCGCGATGTTGAGCTTCTCGTACTCGGTGTAGCCGCTGATCTCGAGTATCTCCATGCGGTCACGGAGCGGAAGCGGGATGCCGCTCAAGGTGTTCGCTGTCGTGATGAACATCACGTCCGACAGGTCGTAGTCGAGGTCGAGGTAGTGATCGTTGAAGTTGTGGTTCTGCTCCGGGTCGAGCACCTCGAGCAGGGCCGAGGCGGGGTCGCCGCGAAAGTCGGCCGACATCTTGTCGATTTCGTCGAGCAGGAACACCGGGTTGTTCGCGCCCACTTTGCGCAGTGACTGAATCAAACGGCCGGGGAGGGCGCCGATGTACGTGCGCCGATGGCCGCGAATCTCCGCTTCGTCGCGCACACCGCCGAGTGACAGGCGCACGAACTCGCGACCCGTGCAGCGCGCGATGCTCTTCGCCAGGGACGTCTTGCCGACGCCGGGCGGACCGACCAGGCAGAGCACGGGGCCCTTGAGCTTCTTCACTAGAGCCTGCACCGCGAGGTATTCGACGATGCGCTCTTTCGGCTTCTTGAGGCCGTAGTGGTCCTCGTCGAGGATCTGCTCGGCCGCGTCGATGTCGTAGTTCTCTTCGCTCTTGTCGCCCCAGGGCAGCGCGAGCACCCAGTCGATGTAGTTGCGGATGACCGTCGCCTCCGCGCTCATCGGCTGCATCATCTTGAGCTTCTTGAGCTCCTTGCGGGCCTTTAGGTGTGCTTCTTTGCTGAGCTTCTTCTGCTTGAGCTGGGCCTCCAGCTCTTGGATTTCGCTCTTGAACTCGTCGCGCTCGCCGAGCTCCTTCTGAATGGCCTGCATTTGCTCATTCAGGTAGTACTCCTTCTGCGTCTTCTCCATTTGCTTTTTGACGCGGGAGCGAATCTTCTTCTCGACCTGAAGGATCTCGATTTCCGCGTTCATGAGCTGGAACAGACGCTCCAGTCGCTTCGCCGGATCGACGGTCTCGAGTATCTCTTGGCGGTCCGAGAGCTTGATGCTCGTCAGGTGGACGACGACGGTGTCTGCCAGCTTCGACGGGTCGTCGATGGTCTGCACGGTCATCAGCATTTCGGGAGCGATGCGCTTGTTGAGCTTTGCGTAGACGTCGAACGCCGACTGCACCGAACGAATGAGCGCTTCGATTTCGATGTTCTCGGAGAAGACCTCTTCAACCGGCTCGACGTTGCAGAGGAAGAACTCCTCGTTCGGCACGAAGTTCGTGATTCGTGCGCGCCTCTTGCCCTCGACTAGAACCTTTACGGTCCCGTCGGGGAGGCGTAGCAACTGGATGATCGTGCCGATGGTACCGACCTCGAAGATGTCCTCCGGGGTCGGGTCGTTCGTCTTGGCCTTCTTCTGGGCAGCCAACAGGATCTCTTTGTGCTGGCTCATTGCCTCTTCGAGCGCGTTGATCGACTTCTCGCGGCCTACGAAGAGGGGGACCACCATGTGCGGGAACACGATGATGTCCCGCAAGGGAAGGAGTGGAAAGCTTTCGCCGCTCGGCGCGCCTTCACCAGGGTTCTGTTCGTCGTTGTCGTTTCGGTGAAAGAACATGAGTCTACTTTGCTCCGGCGGTGCCGGTGGCGGTGGCGGGGTTGGCGCCGGTGGCGGGGGTGAATGGACAGGGCGGCCGCACTAAGCGAGCTCCGCCTCTTCCTTTTCGTAGACGATCAGAGGCGTTTCACCCGAGGCGATGACTTCTTCGCTGACGACGACCTCGCGGATGTCCGCCTGAGATGGGACGTCGTACATGATGTCGAGCATCGACTTTTCCATGATGGCACGGAGGCCTCGAGCGCCGGCGTTTCGCTTGAGCGCCTCACGGGCCACTGCATGCAGGGCTCCGGTGGCGAACTTGAGCTTCACACCATCCATCTCGAAAAGCTTTTGGTACTGCTTGACCAGCGCGTTCTTCGGCTTGGTCAGGATGTCCACGAGCGCTTCTTCATTGAGCTCGTGCAGAGTCGCGATGACCGGCAGGCGCCCGATGAACTCGGGAATCAGGCCAGCGCGGAGCAAGTCTTCGGGCTCGATGCGCTCGAGCAGCTCGCCGATTTTCTTGTCCTTGCGCGACGGGATGTCGGCACCGAAGCCGAGCTTCCGCTCGCCGATGCGCCGCTCGATGACGTCGTCGAGACCGACGAAGGCGCCGCCGCAGATGAACAGGATGTTCCCCGTGTCGATCTGCAGAAAATCTTGCTGTGGGTGCTTGCGTCCACCCTTGGGCGGAACATTGGCGACCGTGCCCTCGATGATTTTGAGTAGCGCCTGCTGCACGCCTTCACCGCTGACGTCGCGGGTGATGGACGGGTTGTCACCTTTACGCGCGACCTTGTCGATTTCGTCGATGTAGACGATCCCGCGCTGCGCTCGCTCGACGTCGTGGTCGGCGTTCTGCAGAAGCTGGACGATGATGTTCTCGACGTCTTCGCCGACGTAGCCGGCCTCGGTGAGCGTCGTCGCGTCCGCGATCGCGAAGGGCACGTTTAGAATGCGCGCCAGTGTCTGAGCGAGGAGGGTCTTACCGGAACCGGTCGGGCCGAGCAGAAGGATGTTCGACTTCTGGAGCTCGACGTCGTCTGCGCTGACCTTCGAATCGATGCGCTTGTAGTGGTTGTGGACCGCGACGGAGAGGATCTTCTTCGCGCGCTCCTGCCCGATGACGTACTCATCGAGGATGTTCTTGATTTCGGCAGGCTTCGGGAGCGGCGCCGTCGTCGTGAGTGATTCCTCGCGCTCGACCTCCTCCGCGATGATGTCGTTGCACAGGCCGATGCACTCGTCGCAGATGTAGACCGTCGGGCCCGCGATCAGCTTCTTTACCTCCTTCTGGGACTTCCCACAGAAGGAACATTGAAGGTTGCCGTGCCCATCATCTCGCCTGCGATCCACCATATACCTGCTGCGGAGAGTCTAGCGTCCCGCATCTTTAACGGCAAGGACTAGGCCGCCCGCGTTTGCAGCGTTTTCTGGCGCGTCAGACGCCTTGGGTCGACTGGATGACGTCGTCGATCAGCCCGTACTCTTTGGCTTCTTCGGCAGAGAGGTAGCGATCGCGTTCGGTGTCTTCCTTAATACGTTCTGACGTCTGGCCTGTATGCTTGGCCAGGATCGTGTTCATTTGTTCACGAAGTTTCAGAATCTCTCGCGCGTGGATTTCGATGTCGGTTGCCTGACCGCGAATTCCGCCGAGCGGCTGGTGAATCATGATGCGGCTATTGGGCAGACACTTGCGCATTCCGGTCGTGCCAGAGGCGAGAATCCACGCTGCCATCGACGCGGCGGCGCCCAGGCACACGGTCGAAACGGGTGACCGAACGTACTGCATCGTGTCGTAAATCGCGAGTCCGGCTGTAATCGAACCACCGGGGCTGTTGATGTAGAGCGTGATCTCTTTGTCCGGATCGTCGCTCTCCAAAAAGAGCATCTGAGCGATGATCCCGTTCGCCACATCGTCGTTGATCTCGGTCCCGAGGAAGACGATCCGGTCTTTCAGCAAGCGGCTGAAGATGTCCCACTGGCGTTCGCCACGATGGGTCGTTTCGACGACCCAGGGCATGTACATCTGTGCGGTCGTAGGCTCGCTCATGAATCCTCCCCTTCGTCCTCGGCCGGCTCTTCTGCTTTCGGCTCGGGCTCAGGCCGTTCCCCTTCGTTGATCTTGGCACGCTCGGTCAGCAGCGCCATGACCTTCTCCTCGAGAAGCTGCGATTCGAGCTGATCGCGCTGCGCGTCCTGGAACTCCGAGCGGACCTTGGCGATGTGCTTGCCGCTCTGCTCGGCCATCTCTTCGAACTTTGCGTTCATGTCCTCTTCGGTGACCTCGATGCCCTCCTGGCGGGCGAGGGAGCCGAGCAGGATGCCTGCCTGTACGCGGCGCTTGGCGCGCTCGTCGATACCCGAAAAGAAGTCGGCTCCGGGCGCGCCTTGCTGCCCCGCCATCTGCATGAACTGCGCCATTTCGTACATCATCATCTGCTGTTGCTGTTGCACCATGGATGGCGGCACCGGGATGTCGTTGAGCCCGATCAAGCCGTCGATGAGCTGGTCCTTGAGCTGCGCGTCGTTTTGCTGCTTAGCGTTGCTCTCGAGCCCTTCGCGGATCTTGAGGCGCAGCTCGAGCAAGGTTTCGTAGTCGCCGCAGTCCTTGGCGAACTCGTCGTCGAGGTCCGGCAGGAGCTTTTCGTGAAGCTGCTTGGCGGTGATGACGAACTGGGCGGTCTTCCCTTGCAGGTCCGGATTCGGGTGATCGTCTTCAAAGGAGACGTCGACTGTCTTTTCATCGTCGGGCTTCATGCCAACGAGCCCCTCTTTGAGCGCTGGCAGCAGATGCTCGTCGTTGATCTCGACCTGCCGCCCCTCGGCGCTGAGGTCCTCTTTTGCTTCGCCGTCGACCGAGACCGCGTAGTCGATCGTGATCAGGTCGCCTTCTTTCGCAGGGCGCATCGGCTCCGGCGCCTGAATGTCGGCATGCTGGTTGCGAAGGCCTTCGACCTCGGCATCGACGTCTTCGTCGGGAATGTCGATCGCTGACTGCCAGGCCTCGAGGCCGTCGATCGTGACTTCGTCGATCTTCGGTCGTACTTCCACTTTGGCTTTGAAGGTGAGGGGCTGACCCTTCTTCAGCTCGGGCGGCTCTTCCATTTCTGGCTGCGCGACGATGTGAAGCTCATGCTCCTGCACCGCGTGCATGAGACCTTGCTCCACCAAGGTGCCAGTGACCTGCGCGGCCGCTTGCGATCCGTAGACCTGCTTCAATACATCCCTGGGAACCTTGCCGGGACGAAAGCCGCGAACGCGGGCGGTCTTTCCGATCTCTCGATAGGTCTCGTTGAGGTCCTTCTGGATGCGGTCCCACGGCACTTCCACCGTGACCTCCACAAGGACAGGACTGATCTCGCGAATTTCAGATTGCATTGGTTTTTTGGGGCTTACTCAGGCGCGGTTCGTACTGCCGGCGTGGAGGGGCGTCAAGGTGCAGCCTGGGCGTCGGCTTGCTCGCGGTGGAGCTCTACCAATTCGATGCCGAGAGCCTGCGAAACCTCGAAAATCCGCTCATCCCGATAGAACTCTTCGAAGATGATTCGTTTGATGCCGACGTTGCAGATCGCTTTGAAGCAGTTCCAACATGGGGACGCCGTCACGTAGATGGAGGCGCCGTCGATGCGGGAGCCGTTCTTAGCTGCCTGGATGATGGCGTTGACCTCCGCGTGAATGGTGCGGACGCAGTGGCCGTCGACCATCATGTGGCCGGCGTCATCGCAATGGGGGAGGCCGCGCACCGAGCCGTTGTAGCCAGTCGAGAGGATGGTCTTGTCCCGGACGATGACCGAGCCGACGTGCTTGCGAGGGCAGGTCGAGCGCCTGGCCACGACCGTGGCGATGTCCATGAAGTACTCGTCCCAGGAGGCGCGTTCCATCCGCGCTTCCTAGCGTGGCGCGCCGAGCGCGACAAGCTCAATAGACGAGGTTTCGGGGCAGCTCGGGGGGCGCGACGCTGTCCTTGATGCCGCGCGCGAACGAATTGAAATCGCTCCGGATCGCCCGATGGAGGCGATGCGGGATCCCGCGGATAATCAGCACAGAGCGGCCTTTGCGCTCGGCGCTGGCGCTCGAGTCCCCAGGGGAGACCGCGCGGGCGGCGGCCAAGGCCTCCTGGGCGTCGGCGTCGGTGTCCCAGGTCGTCCACCAGACGACCCCGCTCTCGTCGCCGCGTCGGTAGACCCGAAGCTGATCTCCAGCCCAGCCGGCGGCTGCCTCCTCGTCGATTCCCGAGGGCCGGCCCTGTCCAAGGTAGACGCCAAGCTCGAGCTCGCCGAGGGTATCTTCTTCGATTCGAGCGAAGCCCGCGGCGAGGAGGTTGGCGTTGTCGGTCATCTCGATCGACTCGGCGGGCTCCCGGGCGAAGTACTTCTCGGGGTGGAGGACTTGCTCGCTGGTTAGCGGTGGACGCCGGTGCGCGTTGTTGACCGCTGGCCAGCCGCCGCGCCCCTGCACCGCCGCGATGAACTGAAGACCTCGGAGGTACGGCGCGACCAGGGTGATTCGCAGAATCGCCGGCGCCTCGTCCAGCTTCTCGCCGCGAACCAGCGCGTCCAGATCCACATAGTCGCCCATCTGTTGAATCCCGGCTGTCGCCGCTGCGAGAGGGATTCCTTGTTGTCGGAGAGCGTTGGCGAGCATCGCGAGGGTGGCATCGCCTTCGACGACGGCGCGGAATGCATTGTCGGCGTCCGCGGTGCGCTCCTTTTGATACGACTCTCCGAGCCCGAGGCGCTGATCTTGCAACGCGTGCACGAGCTCGTGCACCAAGACGAGACGAGCTTCTTGAGCCTGCTCCGGACCGAACGCGCCCGCCAAGCCCGCCATCACGTCGTCACGAATGACGAGCCGACCCGTGTCGGGATCGTAGTAACCGATGACCTGCTCTCCGAGGACTCCAGCGAACAAGCTTCTCAGGTCGACCTCGGTATCGAGGAGACCGAGCGCGCCATAGATCAACCGCGCTCGCTCGATTTCCTCTTCTTCGATTTGCGAACGCAGGCTGTGTGTGATCGCAGCGTCATCTTCGATTTCGATCGTGACCCGGCGCCGAAGCCTGAGTTGTCGCACCGACTCGGCCGCTCGAACGAGATCGTCGACTGCGGCCCGTTCCTTGGCGGTGGCCGGGCGCGAGACGCCCAGCTGTTTCGAGGCGGGGCTCTGCACGACGGACTCGCTTGGCTCGACCGTCGCGGGCTCGGTGGAGGCGGGCGGTAGGCTCGGCTCCGGTTTGGCGGTCCGGTGACAGCTGCTCAAGAGGAGAGCGGCTGCCAGCCACGCGACCCTTCGGCTCATGTTTCCCCGTTCACGTCCGCGGTGACCAACGGACGCTTTCGGTGATTGTGCACCAAGAAGCGGCGCGCGACCTCAATTGCGACCTCCTTGGCCTCGGCCGGGCCGGCGAAGCGTCTGCCTTTGAGTCGGTCGCGCACTTGCTCCGCGATTTTTCGTTCGACCCGCGAGCGCTCTCCCGCGTTGAAGACCCCGCTCGACAGAGCTTTCGGGAACTCCTTGAGCCGTCCGCTCTTGAGCGTGAGTAGGATCGTCACCAAGCCACCCGAGCCCATGGCCCGCCGTTCAGCGACCACTTCGTCGCTCAACGTTTTTCGGCCTTCGATGTAGACCCGTCCGGTGGGAGCCCGGTCGACGACCCGCAGTGCATCCCGCGTCACTTCGAGCACACTCCCGTTCTCGATCAGTTGGCTTTGCGCAACGCCTCGTTCGAGCGCGAGCTCGAGGTGGCGACGCTGGTGGTGGTGCGTGCCGTGCACCGGTACGAAAGCTTCAGGGCGGAGCAAGTCGATCATGGTGCGCTGCTCTTCGCGACAGCCATGTCCGCTCGCGTGCACTTCCGGGTGCGCGTCGCGCGTGATCACTTCGAGGCCGCGCCGCTCGAACCGATTGATGACGTCGAACACGTTGAGCTCGTTCCCGGGAATGGCTCGCGATGAAAGGATGACCGTGTCGCCCGATTCGAGGTGCACGCGATTATGCTCGTTTCGCGCGAGACGCGTGAGGGCGGACGCCCGCTCGCCCTGGGTGCCGCCAGCCAAGATGAGCACCTGGTCGCGCGGTAGGTCGGCGATCTCTTCGGGCGGTATCAACAAGCTCTCGACTGGGGGAATCAATCCGAGCGCTTGGGCGACTTCGCTGTGCTTTCGGACGGACATCCCGAGGAGGCAGACTTTGCGTCCTTGCTCCCGAGCGATGTGCAAGATGGCCCTCAGGCGAAACACATTCGAGGAGAACGTGGCGACGACCACCCGGTTCGGCGAACGGGCGATCCACTTGTTGAGTGCGCCCGCTGCGTCGCGCTCGATTCGGGAGCGGCCGTCGACGTCGGCGCCCGTGGAGTCGCTCAGGAGCAGGCGGACGCCCTGGCTTCCAACTTCCTCTAGCCGCTCTCGGTCGAAGCGCTGACCGTCGCAGGGGTCGGACTCGATTTTGAAATCGCCTGTGTGGACCAAGGTGCCGACCGGTGTATCTAGAATGAGTCCAGTCGCGTCGGCTATGGAATGGTGAACGCCGAAGCGCTCGACAGAGATCGGCCCGAGCTGTTCCTGACTGCCCGCAGGGCTCAATCGGAGATCGACTCCCTTGAGCCGGTGCTCGCGGAGCCTGTCTTCGATCAGTGCCGCGGCATAGGGCGGTGCAAAGACGGGCGCCCGATGCTCTCTGAGGAAGTACGGAAGGGCGCCGATGTGGTCCTCGTGCCCGTGAGTGATGACGATCGCGGCGATGCTCTGCCGCCGCTCCAAGAGCCAGCCGAAGTCGGCGTGAACCAGCTCGGCGCCGTCCTCGTTGGTGAACCCGATCCCGCAATCGATGACGATCGTGGTGTCACCGCAGATCAGAGCGGCGCAGTTCATTCCCACTTCGTTGAGCCCGCCAAGGGGTATGAATTGCAATCTATCGGTCACGGATGTCCTCGGGCCTGGCTAAAGGGCGCGTCGACTTTGGTCAAGCTAGCGATTGCCTCGTTGACCCGTGTGATCCCGGCGTGCTACGCCCCGGACCGCACGGGTTCAATGCGCCGTTTCTTATCGATAATTTGGCTGGTTTCTCTATTGGCAACCTCGGCGGCGGCGCAAGACGCGGCCGAGGCCGAAGAGGAGTCCAAGGAGGCGCCGAAAGAGGAGCCCAAAGAAGAGGACTTGCCCCCCCAGCTCCGGGCGCCGAGCCTCGGCGCGCTCGAGATGCCTGAGGGCTCGAGCGAGACGAAGAGCAGCGGCGACGGGGACGACTTCGACGAAGAGGGGTTTGATGAGGACGCCATGGCGGCCGACGACGCCAAGCTTCTCGGCATGGCGGAGCCGCCCGCTTCCGACCCGACCCTGGCGACCTGGACCAACCCGCGGCCGGTCTTCTCGATCAACGGCTACTTCCGGGTTCGCGGCGAGTACATGGACAACTTTGCGCTTGGGCGCGTTCCGATCGGAAGGCTCGCGCCCGGCGACCCCTTCGCGCGATGGATACAGCTCGATAACGCGCCCAACACCAACTCCGGCCCTGGGGCGACGGGCGGCGTGCAAGTCGCTGGCGGTTGCAAGGGCGAGCCTTCGAACAATGCGGGTCGCGAACAGCGCTGCGACGGTAGTGCCACGACGCGCTTCGCCAACATGCGGCTCCGCCTGCAGCCCACGATTTCCCTGAGTGACAACATTCGCGTCCACATGATGATCGACGCGCTCGACAACGTCGTGCTCGGCTCGACGCCCGAGGTGAAGTCCGTCAATCAGTTTGGGCAGATTCCAGGCCGTGCACCCGGGGTTCCGGTCGACAGCCTCACCCTGACCTCAGCGCCGCCCGAGTCGTTCCGCAACACCGTTGGCGACGCGATCGTGGTGCGGCGAGTCTGGGGCGAGGTCACGAACAGCACGATCGGCCAGCTCCGGTTCGGTCGCATGGGGCACCAGTGGGGCCTCGGAATGCTCTGGAACTCCGGCGAAGGCACGAACATTCTCGACACGGCGCTCGATTCGGATTTCCAATCTGAAGTCGACCGAATTCAGCTCATCGGGAAATTCAAAGGCATCTTTTTCGGCGTGTCCTGGGACTTCGCGAGCAAGGGCTACATTGCCGACCCCGTCGTCGACATCCAGGCCATCGCACGGGATGCGAGCCGCCTCGATGACCTGCGTCAGTGGAGCTTCCTCGTCGCGCGTCGAATGGACCCGCTCGCGCAGGCGAAACGGTTGGCTCGCGGCAAGTGGGTGATCAACGGCGGCGCGTACTTCATCTACCGCTCGCAGTTCCTCTCGACCTCGACGGCTCCCTTGCTCGGCGTTCCCGAGGTCATCGAGACCCAGTCCTTCGTTCGCCGCGATGCCAAGGTCTACATGCCTGATGGCTGGCTGCAGGTTCTCTGGAAGGACTTGCGCCTCGAAATCGAGTTTGCCGGGATCTTCGGTCAGATTCAGAACATCGCGCCGGGTGACTTCCCCGTGACGTCGGAAGGCGAGAAGTACAAGCTCCGCCAGTGGGGCTTTGCCTTCGAAGGCGAGTACCGGTTCCTGCAGAAGAAGCTCGGTGTCTTTCTCAAGGGCGGAGCGGCTTCGGGCGATCCCGATGTCGTCGGCCTCTCGCAGTACGAGAACCTGGCGGCCCAGCCGGTCGGCCAAAAGACGGTTTCGAATTTCTCGTTCCACCCCGACTACCGCATCGACCTGATTCTCTGGCGGAACATCCTCGGGCGCGTCGCGGGCGCCTACTACCTGGCACCTGCCATCAGCTACGACATCATCCGAAGTGATTTCGGACGCGTGCTCGGAGCGCGCCTCGATTTCATCTACAGCCGCGCGATGTACCAGCAGCAGACGTATTCGTCTGAGCCAAACCTCGGCGCCGAGATCGACATTTCCATCTACTACCGGACGGAGGACGGGCCGAAGTTCACCGACGGCTTCTTCGCCGGAACGCAGTTCGGAATCCTGTTCCCGCTGAACGGGCTCAACTACCTCCAGCAGAACGGCCAACGGGAGCCTGATGCGATCGGGGCTGGCGGAATCCGACGCGCCATGGCGCTCCGCCTGATCCTCGGTATCGAGTTCTAGGGCGCCTGGCGCTACTCCTGGAGCAGCGACTCTGCCTTGGCGGCGATTCGTCGACGCCTGCAGCCTTCGGCCAGAACGATGCCCCTGAGCCTCGCCAGGGCGTGCTGCACCTCGTCGTTGACGATCATGTAGTCGAAGAACGGGTAGTGGCCGATCTCTTCGCGGGCCTTGTCGAATCGACGCTTGCGGGATTCGGCGTCATCGGAGCCTCGGCCGTCGAGGCGCCGACGCAGCTCCTCCATGGACGGTGGTAAAATGAAGACCCCAACCGCATCGGGGAACTTCTCTTTGATCTGGCGGGCGCCCTGGTAGTCGACGTCGAAGAGCACGCCGATTTTGCCAGCTTTGCGAGCGAGCTCGATTTCGTTGACGGAGGTGCCGTACAGGTTGCCGTGTACCTCGGCCCACTCCGCGAAGTCGTTGCCATCGATGATCGCGCGGAACTGGCCCTCGCTGATGAAGTGGTAGTCCTGACCGTCGACTTCATTGGCGCGCGGCTGACGCGTGGTGTGGGAGACGCTGAAACGAAGCTCGGGAAATTCCTGAAGCAATCGACGGGTCAGAGTCGTCTTCCCGGCGCCAGACGGCGAGCTGATGATCAATAGGATGAGATCTGGATCTGCCGACGCAGCGACACTCATTGGGCTCCCTCTCCTTTGCGACCAGTAGCGCCCCAACGCCGCCGGTCAAAGCACATTCTGAGCTTGTTCCCTCATTTGCTCGATGCAGGCCTTCAATGCAATCACGTCGGGTGTCACGGAGCCGTCCTGGATCTTCGAGCCAATGGTGTTCGCTTCGCGCGCCATTTCCTGAAGCAGGAAGTCGATGCGCTTCCCGACCGCTGGGCTGGAATTCTCGATCAGTTCGAGCATTTGGTCACGGTGGCTGCCGAGGCGGACGAGCTCCTCTGCCACGTCGGTACGATCGGCAAGGACGGCGATCTCCTGCTCGAGCCTCCCCGAGTCGATCTCGGCGTCCACGTTCGCGAGAAGCGCATCGAGTCGATCTCGGAGGCGCGTTCGGCGGGATTCGAGGAGGTCGGGCACGGCGGTTCTCAGTGCTGCGACGATTGCACTGAGCTCTGAAAGCCGGTCGTCGAGCTCCGAGGCGAGGGCGTCGCCTTCCTTTTCGCGCATCGCCATCACCGCGTCGCAGGCAGAGGTCGCAGCTTCTTCGAGCGCCCTCTCGAGTGCCTTCTCGTCCAGCGTTCGGTTGGCCGTGAACAGATCGGGAACCGAGGAGAGGAGGGCGAGAGGCAAGGGTTCGTCCGGGTTGAGCGCGTCGCGGAGAGAAGCGAGCTCGGCGTACACCGCTCGCGCGCGGTCGACGTCGAGCGTTGGCTGCGGAAGCGTTTGCCCTTCGAATCGCGCGGTCGCGTCGACTCGACCCCGTTCGAGTCGAGCCCGGATCACGCGTTCCACCGTCGGCGTTCGACTTTGAATCCGAGACGGGAGGCGAACGCGAACATCGAGAAAGCGATGGTTGACTGCGCGAACGTCGAGCACGAGGTGCCCGTCACCGAGCACAGCGCGCCCGCTTCCGTATCCCGTCATGCTTCGCATCGGACGCCTACTCGAGTCCGCGCTTGTGCTTGATCTGGTCCATGACCTTGGCGTACTCGATCTCGAAAGCGGACGTGCCTTCTTGGAGGTTCTTGATCTTCGAGCGCACCTCGGCGTCTAGCCCCGTGTCGACTTCCATGTGCCGGCGCAGGATAGGCGTAATCTTCTTACGGAGGGTCGCGTCGTCGGCGTAGATCTCGACGACGTTCGAGCTATGGAAGAGCATGTTGAGGAGCTGGTCGACCAGGTAGGGAAGAACCTCGTCCTGTTGCGGGAAGCCCATCTCCTTGGCGACCCGCTGCCGCATCCGGCCGAGCTTGGAGTAGCCCAGGCCCTCGCGCTCCATCCGGTCCTTCGACTCGTCGACGAGCTGGCGCTCACGCCGGACGTATTCCTTGAGGACGGCTTCGAGGTCGAGCCGGACCTCGGCAACCTCCTCGACTTCGATGTCACCCTGTGCGGTGAGGTCCCGAACGAGGTCGTCGACGATCGGGCCAATTTTTCCTGAATAAAGTCGCATGTTTATGATGTCGGCCCTGGACCTGGAGCGACTCCCTCCTGAATGCCGCGACACTAGCTAAGGGCGTGCTTTTGGTCAATACGAACCAGAGGATGCGCTTTTGAGTGATTTTGTGAAACTACG
>JBLYYU010000013.1:0-2740 GCA_048550275.1 Polyangiales bacterium | reverse complement strand
TCCCATTGCGCCGGTTGTGATCCGTGAATTCGGCAAGAATCTGATGGCATTGACAACAGTCGCGCTCATTCATCTCGACGAAGAGCAGGAACATTTCATCGACGTCGCCAATGGAGAGAAAGCTCCTCACGGCGATTTGGAAGACGGCTGGCTAAGGTTCGTCAGCGAGCATCCTGAGCTCAGAGACGAGTAACTCTGCTGGAAGATAGGCCCTCGAGCGCCACCCGCCAGTAAACATTTACGTATGGACCCGCTCCGCGTGCGCCCCCACCGTCCAAAGTGGATCAAAGCATCTTGGAGAGGTTGGACATGCGGCTCTTGATCAGTGTGGTGTGTACATGGGCGTTTGGCGCTTCGTTGCTTGCCGCGCTTCCAGGCTGTGGAAAGGACAGTGGCGGGGGCTCGGTAACGGAGTTCGATGCGGGCGATACGGTGGTCTTGTTCGAGGGCGAACCGTTTCCCGATTGCGATTCCGAGCTGGAACAAGCCACCGCGCAGAACGAGCCCTGGATCTCAATCGATCCCAACAATCGCGATCACATCGTTGCCATGTGGCAAACCAGATGGGCGCGAGGGTTCGTTGCTGCGGTGACATTCGACGGCGGTGCGACCTGGGAAACGAGCATCATTCCCGGCATCTCACGATGCACGGGCGGGGAGGCTCGCGTGAGCGATCCGTGGCTCGCCTTCTCGACCAATGGCGATCTCTACAGTGTCGCGCTGAATCATCCGGACGAAGAGACCAAGACTAGCCGGATCCTCGTGAACAAGTCCCTCGACGGAGGGCTGACGTGGAGCGATCCGGTCACTGTAGGCCAAGCGGATGAACCGTTCGCGGAGGACAAGCCTTCGATCAGCGCCGACCCGTTCGACGAGTGCATCGTCTATGTTGGATGGAATCGGTTCGATGACCTCTCGCTCGTCCCGAACTCACCAGGCGAGGTTTTCTTCAGCAGGACGACCGACTGCGGGGAGACGTGGTCCGAGCCCCAGGGCCTGTACCGAACCAGGCCGTCTGGAATTGGCTTCCAAACCGTCGTCCTCCCCGACGGAGACGTCCTTGCGTTCTTTCGCGAGACGAACTTTTCTATCGCTCAGGCTCGGACGCTGTACATGTTGCGATCGACGGACCAGGGGGTCACGTGGTCCGACGAGCCCGTCGAGGTCGCGGTCATAAGGCAGACGGTTCCTCGAACGCCTGATGGCGAAGAGCCGATCCGAAGCTCGTCGAATCTCTTCGACGTCGCCGTGGATCGCTCGACCGGACGCTTGGTTGCGGTGTGGGAGCAGTTCTTCGGCGAAGGCATCGTGGGAGAGTCGCAAGTCGCCTTCACACAATCCGACGATGGCGGACTCACTTGGACCGAAGCGGTTCGGATCGACCAGACCCCGGAGAGCCCGACGGCGACCTTGAATCAAGCGTTCGTTCCCGTCGTCGAGATCTCCGACGACGGCACGATCGGCGTCACCTATTACAACTTCGAGAACGACACGCCCGACATGCTTCCGTCGGAGACCGACAACTGGTTCATCCACTGCCACCCGGACTTGGCGGACTGCACCGACCCGGCGAGCTGGGCCGACCCGGTTCGCGTCACGAAGGAGTCGTTCGACATCTCGAAGGCTATCGCGTCGTCGCGCGGCTTGTTCCTCGGCGATTACATGGGTCTCACCTCATTCGGCAGCGACTTCTTCACCGCCTTCACCGTCACCCTCCCAAGCGAAACCCAAAACATCGTCTTCGCGCCGATCCTCGGCCGCTAGTCCGAGTTTTCGCGGTTGGGCCCGCAACCAGTGGGAATCAGGAGTGGTTTAGAGGGGGAGCCTGTCCCCCATACGCTGAAACGCCGTTTGTTTCGGCTATGCTCCCGGCACCGCGTTGGTCGCCCATTGCCGCGGAGGCATTCCGTACTGTCGAGAAAACTCGCGGCTGAACTGCGAAGGGCTCCCGTAGCCAACCTGGTCTGCGGCTTCGGCGATGTTCATGCCTCCTGCGATCATCGCGGCGGCGCTGTTCAAGCGAATGGCCTTCATGAACTGCAGAGGCGAAAGCGTCGTCACCGCCTTGAACCGCCGATGGAAGACGGCCTTGCTCATCCCCGCGACGCGCGCGAGCTCGCCTGTGCTGATGGGCTCGGCGATGTGCTCATGCAAGAAGGCAAACGCGCGCCCCAGGTCTCGAGACGCGCCGAAGGTTCGACGAATGGCCCCACCTGCTTCGCTGCGCAGCAGGGCGAAGTAGAGCTCCCGAAGGCGTGAGGGGGCGAGCACCTGACGGGCGCCTGGGTCGTCGAGGAGCTGCAGCAGCCGGCACACTGCATCGACGAAAGGTTCATCCAAGGCCGCGACGACGAGCCCGGGGGCCGGCTCCGACGTGTCCACCTCGGGCTCGAGTCGGGCGGTCGCCTCGGTGGCGACCAGCGTCTCGGTCATCGCCTGTGTCTCGAGGCTGAGAAGCAGTCCCAACACCGGCTCTTCCGGGCTCGCATTGGGAACCTCAGCCTCGACAGGCAATGGCATCGTGCAACAGAGCAACGAGCCGTCCCCGTAGGTCTTGGTCTCGCCGCCGAAATACACACGCTTCTTTCCGTCGACCAAGAAGCAAATGCTCGCCGGGTAAATCGTTGGTACGGTCGGCACCGGCTCTGTCACCCGAATCACTTGCAACCCTTCAATCGGGGTCTCCGCCGTCCCATGAGCTGGAGCGTGGCGGAGGAGCAGGTCTCGAATCTTCCGTTTC
>JBLYYU010000012.1:0-5343 GCA_048550275.1 Polyangiales bacterium | reverse complement strand
GCCCACGGGGTGAATCGCCACATGGGTGATACTCTCCGACCCCAAGCCGCCCATGTATTGAATGAATCGGAACTCGGTCAGATCTGGGTTGAGCCGGGCGATGTACGCGTTGGAGCTCGCCAAGACCGTGTCGTCTACTCCGAACGTCGTCGACGTGGTACCGCCTGCAACATAAACGTCTCCATTGCTCGGGTGGACGAAGAGCGCGTTGACCGACTCGCTTCCCGTTCCGCCCACGTACGTCGCTTGCAAGAGCGGGTCGATGACGAGCGGCCTCGAAGGATCGTAGAAACCGAGCTCGAAGCGATAACCTCGTTCGGTCAGCGTATAGGCGACGTCGACGGGCGAGGGCGCGTCCTCGGGGCCCTGGAAGGCGACGGGCGCCGTGAACGTGACCAACCCGGCGCCAGTGTCGAGTGTCAGGCGCCCATCGGACTCGATCCACATGGCGTCGACTCCTTCGACGCCGACTTCGATCTGTGCTGGGTTCGCGCCGGGCGCCACGAGGTACAGCTGCTCGACGTTGTTTCCGTGCGCTCGGAGCTGGAGCTCGATTCCATCGTAGAGCTGGCCCAGGCTCACGACGTCGAATGCCGGCGCGTCCTGCTGCCAGTTCTCGGGGTCAGGTCCCAGGCTCGTGTGAACCACCGTCTCGGATCGAATCAGACCCTCGGCGACGCCGGGTCGGGAACGAAGCCACGCTTGTTCGATCAAGAGGGGGTCGTCGGCGCTCTCGCTCGAACCGACGGCCAAGAGAAGCCTGCCATCCTCGGTGACGAAAAACGTCCCAGCGAACGTGTCGGCGTGAAACCTCACGCTCGGCTGGTGACGCCCTTGGTTTTCGATGAACGGAACCCCGAGGCCTCTGATGGAATGCGGGGTAAGTCTCGAAGACAGGTCGTCACCGTGAACATCGGCGAACGCCGCGCTGGGCCAGAAACCGAGCACACACAAAATCGTCCAAACGAATGATTGCTTCATGAGCCCTCCGTCCTGAGATGGTGCAATCCACGTGCCACCTCGAAGCCGTGAAACGACGGGAGATCTCGACAGCGACCACGGGCGTTCGCGCAATGCTTGCGGGGTCGGCTCTAAAGACGCAAATGCGGCGCCGTCGGTGATCGGCCGTTTCGTCTGCGCGGACTACTCCAGCGATGCTTCGACGCTGGCGGTGAGGGAGGAGCTTCTGCAGTCGTAGCTGAACGAAAACGGAGAGTCCTCGCCGACGATGACGACGATTTCGCGCCCGTCGGTTGACCCGAAGGGGAACTGGATGGTGACAGCGAGGATGTGCTGCTCCTCATCAGTCCTGGTGTGGCAGTTGGCGGTGTCGGCGGAGCCGCAGTAGCAGATGGTGTCCGACCAGTGGTTGTTGACCGTGAGGGTCGCATGGCCCGTCTCCCGGACTTCGGGGTCCACGGTCGTATCTTCATGCGACGCGAAGACGGTTCCAGAGCCGAGCGGAGTCGTTTGGTTGGTCGGGTCGAGGGTCAGGGGAACCGTTCCGTCTACGACGTACGTGATGGTGCCGTTCCCGTACTGTCGGGAGATGAACCACCTGAAGTACAAGCGGTCACCCTCTTCGTCTTCGGTTGCGGTGATGAACACCTCGTCGACATTGGCCGGCGGGTTGGCCGACACTCGGAACTGCGCCCTGCCTTCTTCGAAGTCTTCATCGGGGTGGGCGTAGAGGGTCACACTCTGATGACGGTCCCAGTTGTTTTCGTCGAAGCGCATGATGGTGGGGGACTGGACCTCGAGGTCGGTGTCGCCGCCGGCACGGGTGACGATGGCAGCGACGGTGGAGCTCGGGGACTGGCTGAGCTGGACGTCGACTGTGGCCGTGCCGCCTTCTGGCACGCGGACAGATGACGGGTCGACGACGAAGCGCGGCCGGTCGTCGTCTAGCTCGATGGCGGTCAGGCTTGCTTCGATGGTGATGGGCTCGGTGCCGTAGGACTCGACGTCGGCGCTGGCGCGGATGGTGGCTTCTCCGTCTTCGTCGTCTTCATCGTCGGCTGCCGCGAGGACGACATCGCGATAGGAGTCCCAGTTCGAGCTGTCGAACACCATGGGCTGCGGGGCGTCGACGGAGATGTCTCCATCGCCGGAAACGCGCTGTACGCTCACCGAGACGGGCTCTTGCGGGGCGTGGCTGAGTTTCACGCCGAAGCTGGCGCTGTCGTTCTCGGGCACCACGGCGCGGTGCTGGCTGAGCACAATCGCAAGCTCGCCCACCTGGACGCGCACCTTGTTCGACTCGCTGGTCTGGCCGCCGAAGGCACCCGGAGCAGGGACGACGTAGACGTCGGACGAGCCCCAGTAGGTGTCGCTGGCCTGCCACTCGAGTTTGTTCTGCAGCGGATGAACTATGTTGTCGCGCTCCGGAAGTAGAAGGTAGAGCTCTCGCGTGCTGCCCAGCGCCTCGAAGCGCATCTGCGGGACGATGGCGAAGACCTCCATGTCGTAGTCGACCCCGGCGGGGTTGGCGTCTGCGTACTCCTTGAAGCCTTTGCTCAGCTGCTCCAATAGAAACTTGGTGGCTTCTTGGAGCCTTTCTTCAAACGGTTTGACCCAGGGGAGCGCCGCGTCGGCTCCGGGCAGGTCATCGGCGCCGTCGAGGCCGATCGTGGCGAGAACGACGGAGGTGATGTCGGTAATGCTGAGGCGCTCGGGAACGTTGCTGGCGCGGACTGTGAACTGCGAGAAGGTGACCTCGGAGTTTGCGAGGAGGGTCGTCGCGAGTTGGAGGTCGATTTCATCGAATGACGAGGGAATCGCAGAGACGACCAGCTTGTTCAGGATGTAGTCGAGAAGGGAAAGCGAAGTGTTGATGCCGGCTGCAAGCTTGCTCTTGATGACGATGGAGAGCACGCCCTCGAAGTTGCCAAACGATTCGGCGGTCTGCGCGAGGAAGTCCTTGCCGAAGGCGTCGATGGCGTGGTGCGCGCTCATCATCTCGTCGAGGTTGGCGTCGTCCATGCTGATGGGAAACGGAAGCTCGTAGACGCCGACTCGCTTGGGTGTCGTACTGGCGGGCGTGACGGGCCCGGACGCGGCAACCTTAGTGCTCAAGCCTTGCAACTGGCCTTTGAACGCGGCGATGACTTGGTCGACATCGCTGATGGCGTAGGCTGCGTCCATGAGCGCGAGGGTGTCCGGATCGGTTCGCTTCAACTCGTCGATCTGCGCAGGGAGGCCGTTCGGATCGGCCCCCGTGACTATGGGTTCGAGGGCAGCGAAGGTGGCGGTGAAGAGCTGCTGTTGGATGCCCGGCGTCGGGGCGAGTGCCTCCGTGAGCGCCCGGTAGTCGGAGACGATTTGCTGGTAGTCAGCGAGCAGCGCTTCAGTCGTGCCTGGGGCGGGCGGGAGCTCGGTGATGGTGATGGCGGCGGGGAGCGTCAGCCAGAGGGTGCCGTTGCAGAAGATGTCGACGTCTTGGGGGCCCTCGGGCGGCGCAGCCCAGTTCGTTTGTTCATCGTAAAAGAGTGGGAGGCGCATGAGGGCCTCGTGCCTGGCGTTGAGCACCGCGGGCGCGGATTGACCTGCAACTCGGATCTCGGAGGTGCGGAGTGGGCAGGCGTCGAGGTCGAGCCCATCGACCTGGACGATGGAGGCGGCCGGCGCAGTGGAGCGGCTCAGGGTGACTTCGCGTGGGGGCGACGACGTGCTGCTGCCACACGCCACGATGGCGACCCCGAGGAAGGGAAGCAACGCGAGCAGTGGGCGTTGAGAACAAGACACCGCCCGGTGATTACTGCAACCCGCGTGCCAAGCGAATCACGGCTCTCGAGTGAGGATTTGCCAATTGCTTCACGCAGATTGTGCATCGCGGGCGGTACGCGCGCAGAGGGTGCGTGAACAGCCGGAGGGGAAGGGCGATGGCGGTAGCCCTTGGGGTACCTCTCAGCCCATCGCGATCACGATGAGCGCCGAATCGCCCGGTACCAGACGTTATGTCGCGTGACTCACAGCGGCTTCGACCGACAAGCGCGGCTCGCGCGGTTCTGGAGGTGATGGCGATCGGGCACACGAGTCCCGGAGGGCAAGGCAACGCTGTACAGGTATCCGGGAATTGGGGAGGCAAGGCGAGGCGGTCCAGATATCCGGTGTTAGCCAGGAGCTAAGGCGATCGCAGAGAGTTCTGGAAACCGAGGATCTCCAATTGAATACGGCGCTGCTCCTTCTTTGCTTCCTTGACCCTGCGGGACGAGATCGCGATACCGACAATGCCCCCGACCAACGCAAACGCTCCGAGTATGACGGCCGTCGTACTGCCCGCGCTCGGGTCGCCACACTTGGGATCGGTCTGGGGGCAGAGAAGACCGACTTCGAGGCTCCGCACGCCTGCACCCAAGCCAAGCGCGAGCGCGCCCACCGGAATGAGAACCGCGGAGACCCCTAGGCCAGCGCGCGGCCCGGCCAGCCTTACGGCGTCGTGCTCTTTCTGGAGCTCTGCGATCCGCGCTTCAATCTGCGGCTGGGTCATCACGCCCAGCTCCGAGCCCGAGACGACCACGGCCTCCGACTGTGCGAGCGCGGATGAACAGAAGCAGGGCGCTGCCAAGACGGTGAGTGCTAGTCGAATGCCAAAGCCACGCATGAAGCCTCCATTTGTTACGCATGATGCGTGCAAGCACCATACCGGTTCTGATTCAGGGAATGACGCGGCAATGTCTCCGAAAGCGTTGCCTCATCGACACAGTGGCGTGAAGCTGATGCGTCGCGCGGTGTCCGCGCACACGGGGTTGAAGTGAACTATGCGCGTACTCGCGAGCTCGTTCGGCCCGTCTGATCTCTTCATCTAAATTCATCTTCGCGCACCGCGTTGAAACGCATATGTCCTGGCAGTCGAACAAACGAGGCGCGCGCGCGTCGGACCTAGACACATACGCATTCGATTGAGATTCTCGATGCGAGGAGACAACGTGAAAGATCTACGATCCAGTCCAGCTCTGACGACGTGGGCGGCATTGCTCTCGATGTCTCTCATCGAAGCCTGCGGCGAGCCGCGCGTCGACGAGCCCTCCCTGAATGCGCACGGGATTGTACACAGCGAACGCATCGAGCTCGACGAGCAGGTCGGCTTCGAGACCATGTCGGGAGTCAACGGGATTCGCGCGATGGCGATGGAGGCGGGTGACTCGACGCTGGTCACGAGCTTGGCGCAGCATCGCGAGTCCGAAGCCGTCCTGCAAGAGCGCGGGGCCCTCGCGGTTCGCGAGCTTCGAGGGGGTCGCTGGGTCGAGACGGCGTTTCTTACGCACCCCAACGCCGCCGCCGACCCACTGGGTCTCTTCGTGGCGACGGACGATCGGACGATCCTTGCGACGGTTGGAGGGT
>JBLYYU010000011.1:0-4944 GCA_048550275.1 Polyangiales bacterium | reverse complement strand
GGTCAGAGCGGCTCTGGCGAAGGTGCCCGACCTCGACCCTGCAACCATCGAAGACCTGATGCTCGGCTGTGCGCAGCCCGCCGGCGAGCATGGCTACAACATGGGCCGCGTCGTGAGCCTCCTCGCAGGGCTCGACTCCCCCGGAACCACGGTCAACCGCTACTGCTCGTCGTCGCTTCAGACGATTCGCATGGCGGCTCACGCGATCAAGGCCGGTGAGGGTGACGTATTCGTTGCGGCGGGCGTAGAGTGCGTCAGCCGCTTCGGCTTCGGCAAGTCGGACGGCATGGAGAACACGAAGAACTCGAAATTCGCCGATTCCGAAGCACGCATGGCAAAGCTCATGACACCCGACGGCGGAAACTGGAAGCCTGCCGGCGGTCTCGCGAACGTGTACATCACGATGCTGCAGACCGCGGAGAACGTCGCACAATACATGGCGGTATCGCGCGAGGAGCAAGACGAGTTCGCCGCGCTCTCGCAGCAGCGAGCCGAAGCCGCGCAGAAGTCGGGACACTTCGCAGAGGAAATCACCCCGGTTACCACCCCGAACGGCACAGTCGTCGACACGGATGACTGCCCACGACACGGCACGACCGCCGAGAAGCTCGCGGGTCTCAAGCCTGTTCTGCTCGGACAGATGGGCGAGAGAGCAACGGTCACAGCTGGGAACGCCTGCCCACTCAACGACGGGGCCGCCGCGGTCGTCGTGATGAGCGACACCCGCGCCAAGGAGCTCGGCATCAAGCCCCTGGCCCGCGTCGTCTCGACAGGCGTCTCTTCGCTCAACCCCGAGATCATGGGCCTCGGCCCAATCGAGGCAACCAAGCAAGCGCTCGGGCGCGCGGGCCTCTCGATCAAAGACATCGACCTGGTGGAAATCAACGAAGCCTTCGCCGCTCAGGTCATCCCCTCCGCTCGCGAGCTCGGAATCCCCGTCGACAAGCTCAACGTCAACGGGGGAGCGATCGCCCTCGGGCACCCGTTCGGTCAGACCGGCGCCCGGATCATGACGACGCTCATCCACAACCTCCAGTCACGCGACGGTCGCTACGGCGTCGAAACGATGTGCGTAGGGGGCGGACAGGGCATGGCCGCGGTCATCGAACGCCTCGGCTGAGTCGAGGCGCAGAGACCTTGAGCGATGCGACACTCCAGATTGACGAACGGGATTTCTGGCGCCTAGCGGCCGCCACGGTGGCGGTGCTTCTGCCGCTCAACTGGAGCTGGCATGTTTGGGGCAGTGAAATTCCCGGTTCGCTTGCGGTCTACATCGTAGCGGGCGGAGGTCTCTATTTCGGGTTGCTGCGTTTGATCACCGGCCTGCGGTTCGTGGACCTCTCCTACGAGGCTCGATTCATCGTCATCAGCTCTATGTTCCTATTGATCGTCTTTCTGGCGTTCGGCCGGTCCAATACGTACCTGCGATTCTTCGAGCAGTTCGTACCAAAGGGTACGCGATCACCCCTGCTCGGCTTCTTCTACTTCGCGACCTGTAGCGTGATTCTGCGCATGCTGATTCCGTACGTGCTGCTGCGCTTCAAGCTGACGCAAAACCCAGCAGACTACGGCTACCGCGTGCGCGGCGGAACGCGCTTTCGCTGGGTGTATTTCGGCTTGTTCGTCTTGATGATCCCGCTCGTCCTTTGGGCGTCGTCACTGCCAGACTTTCAGGGGAGCTATCCGCAGACGCGCGGAGTCGTGACCGGCGAAGAAGCCTCGATTCGGCTGTTTCTGCTCTACCACGCAGCCTACTTCATGGTGTTTCTCTCGGGGGAGAGCTTCTGGCGCGGCTACATGAACTTCGGCCTCGGACGTGACCTAGGCGTCGCGGCACTCCCGTGGATGGTCATGATGTACAGTATCGGTCACTACGGAAAACCGATCCTCGAAGTGAACGCCTCGATCATCGCAGGCTTCGTCCTCGGCTACCTCGCTCTCCGACACCGGTCCTTCTTCCTCGGCGCCCTCCTCCACTGGTCGATCGCCCTGACGATGGATCTGGCGGTGCTTTGGCAACGGGGTGTGAGCTGGCATTAGGAAGGGTGGCGCCACAACAACCGGAGAACGGCTCGCGACGCACGTGCTCGCGATTGGGGCCCGCTCGGCCGTTCCTTAAGGCTTGTTACGTCTCGCCTCCCGCCCAATCGCTGTGCCGCGCATCGCGAGCCGTTCTCCTGTGTAGATGTCGACGGGATGGGGGTGGTGCCCGTGTCGCGCTTTTTCCCGAGCCGCATTTGGGAGGTCTGCTTGCAGAAAGTGAAACATGTTTCAGTCTAGAGGTCCGTGACTGAGGCAAATCGGCAGATTTTGTTGAAAAAGCGGCCTGTTGGGGTGCCGTCTGCCGAGGATTTCGAGGTCGGGGAGGCGGTCGTGGGCAGACCAGGGCCTGGGGAGGTCCTCTTGAAGAATCTCTACCTCTCGATCGACCCGGCGATTCGGGGGTGGATGAGTGATGCGAAGTCGTATCTCCCTCCCATCGAGATCGGGGCCCCGGTTCGGAGCGGGACGCTTTCCCAAATCGTGGAGTCCAACGCGGAAGGCTGGCCGGTCGGACAAATCGTGCAGGCGCTCGCCGCCTGGGAGTCGTTCAGTCTCGTTTCGTCACAGATGCTGCACGGCAAGGTCAAAGCCATCGAAGGGATCCCGCTGTCAACCATGCTTAGCGTGTTGGGTGGCACAGGGCTGACCGCCTACTTCGGCTTGCTCGAGGTCGGGCGGCCGAAAGAGGGCGAGACCGTCCTGGTCTCCGCAGCGGCGGGCGGGGTCGGTTCGATCGTCGGACAGCTTGCGAAGATCCACGGTTGCCGGGTCGTCGGGCTGACCGGAAGCGACGTGAAGTGCGCCTGGTTGACGGACGAGCTTGGCTACGACGACGCGATCAACTACCGGAGCGCAAACCTCCGGCATGCTCTCAAGGCAGCCTGCCCCAAAGGAATCGATCTGTTCTTCGATAGCGTTGGCGGCGAGATCCTCAACACGGTGCTTACGCGCCTCAACTACCATGGCCGCGTAGTGGTCTGTGGCGCGATTTCTCAGATCAACGAGGCCGAGCTGCCGCCGGGTCCGAGCAACTACTTGCAGCTCCTGGCGAAGAGCGCTCGCATGGAGGGCTTCACGACCCTGGATTTCGCGCCACGTTACGACGAGGCTCGCGCGGACCTCGCACGCTGGATTCGCGAGGGTAAGATTCGCTATCGCGACGAGATCGCCGAAGGCATCGACCAGGCGCCGTCGCACTTGCTTCGACTATTCAGCGGTGAGCATCGAGGAAAACTGATGGTCAAATTGGCCGACCCAGAGGTTTGAGAATGACTGGCATTTGTGAGGGACGAGTAGTGATTGTGACGGGCGCGGGGCGCGGCATCGGCCGCGAGCATGCGCTCGAGTTAGCCCGGCAGGGTGCGAAAGTCGTAGTCAACGACCTCGGCGTGAGCAACAGCGGCGAGGGCGGCGGAAAAGGTCCGGCGGACGAGGTGGTCCAGGAGATTCGCGACATGGGCGGCGAGGCCGTTGCCAACGGCGCGGACGTCGCGGACTGGGGTCAGACCGAAGCGATGATCCGACAGGCAGTCGACGAGTTCGGGCGCCTCGACGCGGTGGTCAACAACGCGGGCTTCGTTCGGGACCGCATGTTCGTGAGCTGCAGTGAAGAGGAATGGGATGCCGTGATTCGCGTGCACCTCAAGGGCCACTTCTGCGTTTCGCGTCACGCGGCAGCGTACTGGCGCGCCCAGGTCAAGGCCGGCGAAGAGGTCGATGCCCGCATCATCAACACCAGCTCGGGCGCTGGAGTGCTCGGCAGTGTTGGGCAATCGAGTTACTCCTCCGCGAAGGCCGGAATCGCCACGCTGACGCTCGTGCAAGCTGCCGAGCTCGGGCGCTATGGGATTACCGCGAACGCGATCTGCCCGATCGCGCGCACGCGGATGACGGAAGGCGCCTTCGGCGACACAATGAAGGCACCCGAGGAGGGGTTCGACGAGAACGATCCAGCGAATGTGTCCCCGTTCGTCGCCTGGCTCGTCAGCTCGCAGTCCCGCGAAGTGAGCGGGCGCGTCTGGGAGGTGTTCGGCGGAACGGTGACGGTCTTCGATGGCTACCGTCGCGAGCAGACGATGGACATCGGCAAGCGATGGGACGCCGCAGAGCTCGGCCCCGCCGTCAAAGACTTGCTCTCGAAAGCACAGCCCCTGGTCAAGGTGTACGGAACATGAACAACCCGCTCGACTTCCGCAGCAAAGCGATTCTCGTCACGGGCGGAAGCCGGGGGATCGGCCGGGGAATCGCCGAAGCCTTCCTGGCAGCCGGCGCCGACGTAGCCGTCTGCGGGCGAAAGGAACCCGACGAGCTTCCCAACCTGGATGGCAGGAGCGCGACCTTCGTAGCCGCGGACGTTCGGGACGGCGAGCAGGTCGAGACGATGGTCAACGAGGTCGTCGAGCGTCTGGGCCGCCTCGATGTGCTGGTGAACAACGCCGGCGGCGCTCCCTTCGCCGAGGCCGCGACCGCGTCCGCGCGCTTTTCCGAGAAGGTCATTCAGCTCAATCTGACCGCCGCCCTTCACTGCGCGCAGCAGGCCAATCGCATCATGCAGGGGCAGGACTCCGGCGGTTCGATCATCAACATCGCGAGCGTTTCCGGCGTGCGCCCTTCCCCGGGGACCGCAGCGTACGGAGCCGCGAAGGCCGGCCTCATCAATCTGAGCGCCACGCTGGCGATCGAGTGGGCGCCCAAAGTTCGGGTCAATGCCATCAGCGCGGGGCTGATTCGGACCGAACAAGCGCATCTGCACTACGGGGACGAAGAAGGCGTAGCACGCGTTGCCGCTACCGTGCCGCTTGGACGATTGGGCACGCCGGAAGACGTCTCCGGAGCCTGCATGTTCTTCGCTTCATCCCTCTCGTCGTACGTCAGCGGCGCCAATCTGATTCTGCACGGCGG
>JBLYYU010000010.1:0-2808 GCA_048550275.1 Polyangiales bacterium | reverse complement strand
ATGTCCGGATTCGTCAGAAATGGGTCTAACATGTCCCGGCGGAACCTGCGCACGCGAGAACGTCCGTAGACTGGTATTCGGCCAGCCGAGACGAGGTTACGTAGGTGACCGACCGACCAGCCGGTGTAGGACGCGGCTTGTGTGTAGGTCAGCCAGGTTCGGTCCCGTTGTCTGCGTCGTCTTGCTGGGAGCCGGCCCGCACCCTGTTCTTCTCGAGTTGTATCGCCCACGATCCGTTATCGGTCTTGCGACCGGCGAAGTTGCATCATGCCCGACGGTTCACGGCGAACGATGCAAGATCCAGCGGTTGGTCAGTTTGTGACTACAAGTGCCAGCGAGTGACAGCACGTGACCGTATTGGACAGGATGGGACCCAACTCGTTGGGGCAAGGTGGAGTTTTGTTTAACAAAACTGCGAGCGCGGCGCGCGACGTCTTCGACGTTCGCTTCCTCGCACTCAGAAGACGCGCTCAACGCCTTCGGCTTATTCGCGCGTGCAATACACGAAAGGCCCTCGACAAGCGTCGGTTGCTACTTACGATCGAAGCGTGCCGGCTCTCCGACACTTCATTGGTCTCCGGGTAGGCGATGAGCATGTCGCTCGCCTACGAACCCTTGAGGAGGCTTCTGGGTTCACCAAGGGAGAGATCCTAGGTCGCCTGCTTCTTGGAGCGGACATCCCAAGTGCGCGAGCGCGCAAAGAGGTTCAGGATCTTCTCCGGATTCAACGTGAGCAAAGTCGTCTTGGGGGCCTACTCAAAAACGCCCTGACCGAGCGTGAGGACAAGTCTGCGCTTCGCCGCACTCTGATCGAGGTAGAACGCAATGCGGCAGAGCTCAGGCGGGTCATCGCACATCTCGTTCGCTCGCGATGAAATAGCCGTCATCGTCTTGATCCATCATGACTTCAATCTTGGCTGAATCCCGGCCAAGCTGCCGCCTGATGCCACAACGGCTGGATACTGACTCGTTCTGTCGCGTGGAGCGCGAATCCGACCAGGCATTGGAAGATAATCTCAGCCGGTCACGACGGTCCGCATACACTGCGATGCATCGTCGCCTTCCGTACATGAATATGTCAAGGACGACCCATAGCTGCGAGGTGCGATGATGAACGAGAAGCAACGTGCGACCCTCTTGATTGAGCTGCATCGAGAGATCGAAGCGGCCGCCGACACCTTGGCGTCCACGCTTTCCGCTAGCCGCAGTACCAGTCAGCCGACATATCCGCCAAATGGTGGTCTGACGGGGTCGGAGCACGCAGCTCTCGCTTCGCTAGCCCTAAGCGCGCACGGCATGTCGGCCGTCCGCAAGCTCGCTGCCGATGCGATCGCGACGACGGTGTTCAGCTTCTTCAACCTGCTCGATGGTACAGCCGACCCCGTGGGATATGGCGACTTCTGGCCGGGCTTCGAGATCGTAGAGCGCCGCGAAGGGCACGAGGCCAGCGAGATGTTCCTGCACGACGAATTCATGGAGTCCTATTGGGCTTGGCGCGAGAAGCGAGCGGACCCAGGCTGGAAGCTGGACGTCTTCGATGACTGAGCGACGCCCCGACCCGGGCTGACGTTGGACTGTTGGGCTCCTGCCACTGCCCGCCAGAAAATTGCCCAGGGCAAATCACGGTGTCGAGTGAGATGCCAACGTGGATGGGGTCGTGCCGACGCGGTTGCCAGCCACAGCCGTTCAAAGCTACGTTCCGGCGAGAGGCGATTCCGTTGAAAGCCATCGATCTTCAATCCAGAGCTATCCCAACGAGAGGCAGAACTGAGGCGTATTGGTTTGAGAATGGACGCCCGGATGTTGGTCGGTGGCCCCGTGCGTTTCCGGCCCCTTTCTCCTATGGTCTCCAGCGTGGCGTCCGGCGGCGGTTTAGTGCGGCACGCCAACCACGGTGAGGTTGCTTGACCCGTTTCTGCGGTTCTCTGACCTCTGGAATGCCTGAGAAGTGAAGTCCCTCGTCTTGAATGGTCTTATGGTTTGGCCCGCGTTCTGCCTTGCGTTGGTGGGAGGATACGGCTGCAACCCGACAGAAGGCCTTCCAGCGTGCAGCGATATCGACTCGGTCCCCCTCTTCTCTGACCACGCCCGGCTCACCGGGGCTCCTACGTTTTCTAGCGTCGAGATTGCGGCAGGAGATCCACTCCGCATTGCGGTTCCGGTGGATGCCAACACACGCTCCGTGAGTGTCCGAATCCGTTCCGAAGATCTGCCGGGCGTCGGAGCGGGTGGCGAGGCGGAAACCGACGGCGACGAGAGCGTTGAAGTCCTTGTGGAAGACACCAATCTGCCCGCAGGGATCTACTTCGCGCACAGCATATACCTTCAGGGCGATGGGCCAGGGAAATACGGGGGCTACATTGCCAAGATTGCAGAGTCCCAATACTTCCAAGGCATCCTCACTCGACCCAATGGCGTCGAGAACTGCCTGACAGACTTCGCTGCAGCGCAGTTCCGAGTTACGAGCGAGGCATCAGACCAGCCGTAGATTGCTGTTGGCCTTGGTGCTTGGCGGCGTAGATCGCCGCATCAGCCCGAACGTCGTGATGACTCATCAAACTTCACTACGCGGATCTCGCCGGGCAGGCCATCAAGCACGATGCGGATCTTCGCCTCCGCGGAGAACCTCCGGTGCGTCTCGCGACGGATGTCACGCACGGCGAACGACCTGACCCTGGTTGGCGGCCCTGTGCTTTCCAGCGCGTTTTCCTCGTGATCCCTAACGTGGCGCCCGCCGGCGGTTCGATGCGGCGCGCCAACCAGGGCGGGGTTGCGAGCGGTGTTGGGCGGGTCGCATGGTGGGCGACT
>JBLYYU010000009.1:0-10930 GCA_048550275.1 Polyangiales bacterium | reverse complement strand
GTCGAGACCGAGGTCGAGCGCCAGGTCGGCGACATCATCGACGTCCTGGTCCACCATATACGGCGCGATTTTCACCAAGAGCGGCACCCTGCGTGCCGGAGACACTTCATTAAGTGCTTCACGAACTGCGCTCAGCAGGGGCCGGAGCTTCTCGGTCGCTTGCAGGTTCCGAAGGCCCGGTGTGTTGGGCGAGCTGACGTTGACGACGACATAGTCGGCCCACGGTCCGACCCGCTTCGCGCTCGCGACGTAGTCGCCGATCGCTTCGTCCTCCGGGACCAGTTTCGTCTTGCCGATGTTGACGCCAACGATGGTTTCATGCGGTCGCTGAAGCCGCGCCACGGCGTCTGCCGAGCCGTGGTTGTTGAACCCCATCCGGTTCACGAGCGCCCTATCCTTCGGAAGACGAAACAAGCGAGGCGGAGGGTTGCCCGGCTGCGGCTGCCCCGTGAGCGTGCCGACCTCGACGAAACCGAAGCCCATCGCCCCCAAGGCTTCGTAGCCGATGGCGTCCTTGTCGAAGCCCGCGGCAAGACCCACCGCGTTCGGGAAGTCGAGCCCAAGCGCGCGCACGCGTCCTCGCCCAGCTCGCGAGTGGAACATTCGACGCATCAAGGCAAGCATGCCCGGAATCGACGCAACGAATCGAAGGCAGGCGAACGCGAAATGGTGTGCGGTTTCCGCGGGTAGCAGATACAGCAGCGGACGAATCAGAGCTCGGTACACAGTGCCCTCAACGCGCGAGCGCCGACCACCTGGCGTCGTCCCCGAGTCGCTGATCGATCCGGACATCGAAAGCATCTTCGATGGGGCCGAGGATGCCGGGGTCTGCAGCGTGCACCTCGCGCAACGCTTCACGGCACTGCGCGACGGCCGCCGCGCTCATTCGGCCGAGCGGCGGGCGCTTGGCCGACGAGGTCATGCCCAGCCCTGCCATCATCGTCTTGACCGGAACCGGATTCCGGAACTTGTCGGTAACCTCGACACTCTGACCGTTCGGCAGGGTACGCACCGCCGTCACAGCGCATGTCACCAGCTTGATCATCGGCGCCAGCGCGGCAGCCAAACGGTCCGTCTCTTCGCCGTCGTCCGCGACCTGAGCGCGCACCATTCCCGAAAACGCCCCTGGAGCGATGTTCGAAAAGACGCTGATGACGCCCGACCCTCGAATCTCCGCGTCGCGCATCATCGTCAGAGTCAGGTCGTCATCACCAGAGAGGATGCTCATCGCGGACCCGGCAAGCTGGCGATCCAAGCGCATTCGGTTGATGTCCCCGGTGGCTTGCTTGACCGCAGGAACGCGCTTGGGGTCGTTCAGGTGCAGTACCGCCAAGTCCGCCGCGGAGAGTGCGCAGCCGCTTCGTCCGGGAATCACGTACGGCACGATCGGGATGTCGGGGACACCTTCGAGAATTCGCTCGTAGTATTCGGTTCGAAGCTCGAGGCTCGAAGGACCGTTGTAGTAGCAATCGACGAGCAGCGCCGCGGTCGCCCCCGCTTCCTTGGCCTGCTTCGTGGAGCGAATCGCCTCGGCCGTGTTGTTGCTGCCCGTGCCCGCTAGAACTCCGACACGCCCTTCCACGGAGCGCACGGTCGCCTCCACCACGGCGTCGTGCTCCTGCCAGGAAAGCGTCGGTGACTCGCCGGTCGTCCCACACGGGAGAACGCCGTCCACGCCCTGGTCGACCTGGAATTCGACGAGGCGGCGCAGCGCGTCGTAGTCGACCTGCTGGTCCGTCGAAAACGGAGTCACGAGGGCGGTCCACACGCCATGGGGTCGAAAGGTCCCACTCATGCCGGGGACCTTAGCGTTTTTCCTCACAAAGGAAAGCGGCTTTGTGCTTGACCAAAACCTCAAAAAAGCCCACCAACGCGACGAATGGCAGCGTTGGCAGCAGCTCTGGTCCTGGGTGCTTTCCTGATCGCGTATCGAATCTACGCGCGATTCCTCGGAGAGCGAGTGTACCAGGACCAAGACGACATCGTGACGCCAGCCCACGAGCTCGAAGACGGCGTCGATTTCGTTCCTACTCAACGCGCGGTCTTGTTCGGACACCACTTCACGTCGATTGCGGGCGCGGCCCCGATCATCGGTCCCTGCGTTGCCGCTTACTGGGGCTGGGCGCCTGCGCTCGCCTGGGTCGTGCTCGGCACTATCTTCATGGGGGCGGCCCACGACTTCGGTGCGCTGGTCGCAAGCATCCGAGAAAAGGGCCACTCGATCGCCGACATCACGGCCAACACGATCAGCGGGCGCGCGCGGATTCTCTTCATGTGTTTCGTGCTCGTGCTGATCTGGCTCGTGCTCGCGGTCTTCGCGATGGCGATCGCAGGGCTCTTCGTGAGCCAGCCGACCAGCGTCATCCCGATCAACATTCAAATCATCGTCGCGGTGGTGATCGGATGGCTCGTCTACAAGCGCGGCGTGAAGATCCTCTGGCCCTCGCTGATTGCCCTGGCCGTGCTCTATTTCTTCGTTTGGGTAGGCACGGAAGTACCCATCGATTTCGTGGCGATGGGCTTCGACAAGCACCGCGTGACGACCGGGTGGATCTTCTTCCTTCTGATCTACTCGGCGATCGCGAGCCTCTTGCCCGTCTGGCTCCTGCTCCAACCCCGCGACTACATCAACAGTCATCAGCTCTTCGTCGGGCTCGGCTTGCTCTTTCTCGGGGTTCTGATCGCCCACCCCGACTTCGACGCACCCGCATATCGGAGCCCGGAAGCGGGCGCTCCGGCGATCTTTCCAATTCTGTTCGTCACTATCGCCTGCGGCGCGATCAGTGGCTTCCACGGCCTGGTATCGTCAGGAACGACTTCAAAACAGATCAACAAGCTCTCGGACGCTCGAATCATCGGCTACGGCGGAATGCTCGGTGAAGGCTCGCTCGCCTTGGCGTCGACGCTCGCCGCGGTCGCCGGCATCGGCCTGGTCGGCGCATGCGCCCTCCCCGGCCAGGGCGCGGTCGATGATCTGAGCTGGGCGGTCTACTACGACAGCTGGGCCCACGCCGGAGGCAACAAAGCCGCGGCGTTCGTCCTCGGCGGAGGGGCGTTTCTCGAGGCGGTTGGCTTGTCGTCCGAGCTCGCTCGGACTCTGATGGCAGTTCTCGTCATCGCCTTCGCAGCCACCTCTCTCGACACCGCGACTCGCATTCAGCGCTTCATTTTGAGCGAGCTCGGTGAAGCCTTGCGGATCAAGCCCCTGACCAATCCCTACATCGCGACCGTCATCGCAGTCGTACCGGCGATGTACCTGGCACTGGCCGAAACGCCCGACCCGGCCACGGGACAGGCCAAAGCCGTCGGCTGGGTGCTCTGGCCGATCTTCGGTGCGAGCAACCAGCTTCTGGCGGCGCTCACCTTGATGACGCTGGCCCTCTACTTCTACTCACGGAAGCGCCCTGTCTGGCCTCTCGTCCTGCCCATGCTCTTGGTCATGCCGGTCGCGGCGCTCGCGCTCACCAGCAAGCTCCAGCAGTTCTTGGCGGAGGGCAACGCAGCGCTCAGCGCGCTAGCGGCACTCCTACTCGCCTTGCTCATTTGGATGATCATCGAAGGGCTCATCGCCGTCCGCAGGTTGAGACGCTCGTAGCCAAACGCCCGAGAAGAGCGGCTTCCGAAAGATTGTGGGGCTGGCTGCCGCGGATGTGGTGGGGGGTGGCTGCAGGAACCGGGGCGTGCTCAGTCTTGATTGGACCGCCCGCTCGAACGCCTTCGGCGCCTGTTTGTCCCGCCCCACCACCCCCACACGAGCGCCTACCCCCACCCGTAATCCTCCCTGCGCGCCATTCGCTTCGCTCGGTCTTGCCGGCGCATTCGCGCCGGGCTTCGCCGTTCCGGCTCGCGCTCTTGGCTTGTGGCGGGGGTGCCGGTGGGGGGTGGTGGCGCTGAGCGCTGTGGCACCGAACGCCGCGGCGACGACCGCTGTGGCAACGAGCGTGACAGCGCACAAGCGCCGCCCGTCTCCGTCAACAGAGCCAAATGCCCTGTCTCCACGAACATAGGAGAACGGCTCGCGATGCGCGGCACAGCGATTGGGCGGGAGGCAAGACGTAGAGAGCCGTATGGAAACGGCCGAGCGGGCCCCAATCGCGAGCACGTGCGTCGCGAGCCGTTCTCCGATGACCCATGGCCCCTACTTCTTCTTCAGCATCCGATAGGCCGCCAGCACCGCGACTGCGCCTCCGATGGCGATCCCGAAGCTCCTCACGTTGAAGCCGGTCACGTCGCCGAAGCCGAGCTGCGTTCCGATGAAGCCGCCGAGCATCGCGCCTGCGACGCCGAGCAAGGTCGTCTTGATGAAGCCGCCACCGTCGTCGCCCGGCATGATGAATTTGGCAAGAATGCCCGCGATCAATCCGAACACGATCCAAGAAATGATTCCCATCGAAGTCCTCCGCAGGGAAGTCTTGGACATCATCGCCACCCCGTAAAGGCGATAGTGCGTATAGCCCACGGGGCTAGGCGTCAGCGGAGCATGAAGTAGATCACCACTCCCGTCACAGACACATACAACCAAATCGGCAGGGTCCACCTGGCGAGCTTCCGGTGCGTGTCGAAACGCTCACGCGCCGCCAGGTAGAACGTCGTCAGGATCATCGGGAGCATCACGATCGAAAGCAGCACGTGCGAGATCAAGATCACGAAGTAGACGATGCGAATCGTGCCCTCCCCCTGGTACTGAGTGTCGCCGTGCGCGTAGTGGTAGAGAACGTAGCCTACGAGGAAGACCGTCGAGGCCACGAACGCGGAGACCATCAGTCGCTTGTGCACTTCGCGCCGCCCGCTGCGAATCGCGACGAACCCAGCGAGCAGCATGGTAGCCGCCGTTGCGTTGAGCGCGGCATTGACGCCGGGCATGAAGCTGAGGTCCGCGTTCACGCCGCCGCCTTCACGGACCAGCAAGAGCCACGAGAGAAACCCGATCGCCGTGCTCGACAAGAGAGCGTTGAAAACCCAGAAGCTGCGATCGCTTTGGCCCGTCATGGCGCGAGCCTAAGCCCCGGCGCGCAGCTCGGCCAGCGCTTCGTCGACTGCGTCGAGGACATCGGGTACCTCATCGTGAGCGTTCGGCCAATGCGGCGCGAATCGCATCATGCCGTCGGGGGTGTTGCACACTACGCCACGCTCGCGCAGCGCCGCTGCGAGCTTCGAGAGTCGAACGTCCTTCGGAACGGACACGCTCAAAAGGCTTGAGCGAAGCGCGGGCGCGTCGGCACGCTGGCTTTGGAAACCTCGCGCCTGAAGCCCGGTCTCGAGCCGTCGAAGGTATTCATCGACGTGCTCGTGGATCGTCGGCACGCCCAATGCCGCGATGAGCTCGAGCGATGCCCCGAGAGCCGCGAGGCCGATCACGTTGCTCGTACCGATCTCGAGAGCCGGGGCACCGCGCTTCAATGGATTATCGTATCGGAGCTGCGGCTCATCGCCGGTCAGGAAGGCGACCGGGTCTCGGTGGCCAAGCCAACCGGCTAGCCTGGGTTGCATTGCCGCAGCGCAGCGCTCGGCAACGTACAGAAAGCCCGCGCCCTCCGGGCCCATCAAGTGCTTGTGGCTCCCAGAACTGAGGTAGTCGATACCCCAGGACACGTCGACCGGTGTTGCCCCCAGCGCCTGAATCGCGTCGACGAAAATCTCCGCGTCGTATTTGTGACAAAGCGCAGCCATCTCCGCGAGGGGCATTCGGAGCCCGCTCTTGTATTGAACTGCGCTGACGGCGACGAGACGCACGCCCTGCTTCAACGCTCGCTCGAGCTCCGCTAGGCCCTCGTCCACCGATCGATGAAAAGGGTCGAGCGACAACCAGAGCAGCTCTAGGCCGAACTCCTCGGCGGCTTGCTGCCATGGCGTCACGTTGGCGGGGAACTCACCGTCGAACAGAACGACCCGATCGCCCTTGCGCCACGGAACCCCAAAGGCAACGTCGATGACGCCCTGGGTCGTGTTGGCGACGACTGCGATTTCGTTTGGCGAAGCAGAAATGAACGTGGCCAGTTCATGGCGCACCTGCCGAAGCCGTGGCGCCCAACTCACGAAGCCGGCCATCCCCCCGCGGGCGTAGTCGCTCGTCACTTCGGCGATTCGGTCGCACACGGGCGCTGACAAGGGTGAGATCGCGGCGTGCGCGAGGTATGCGACCCCCTCGAGATTGGGAAACAGCGCCCGGTCACCGAGCTCAGGGGTCACCATGCGCTCAACCTAGCACCAGAATCGGGTCGCCCCGTACGACGTCGTCGCCGTCCGCAGGGACGATTCGCTCGATGATCGCGCTCGCTGGCAGCGTGTCGCCTTGATACACGAGCCGGTTGAACGTCTTCATGACCTCGAGAAGGCCAACGGTCTGGCCGTGCCTCACCTCGTCACCCGCTTCGACGAAAGCGGGGTCGTTGGGTGAGGGGCGGCTGTAGAACCTTCCACTCATGGGCGCGACGAAGGACAGGGCGCCCGACGCATCGGAGGCGCTCTCTGCGCTTGGACTCGAAGCCTCCGCGACCGCCGCAGCCGACACTTGGAGCAGCGCGTCACCGAACTGAACGGGGACGCGAGAACGTCCGCCGCCGCACTGGACGACGCGCCCCGCGACACCATCCGGAACGATCAGGTCCCGCAAGATACCGAGAACGTCGATTGTACCGATGGATTGCCCGGCACAAACCAGCTGACCCACCGCGACCGCAGGCGCGAACACGCCGACGCTCGGCGCCAAGAGCTCACTGATGCCATCGCTCGCCGCTCGTACACGCAAGACGTGAACATCCCGGCTCATGCGCGTCCCCCGTTCACCAGCACGTCGAGGTCGTGCATCGTCCAAATGCGGGGGTTCTTCAGCCGGCGGTAGCCATTCCCCTGGTAGCTCATCTCGACGAGAACCTTCAACCAGTCACGGAGCTCGTCGAGACGCACGATCTCGTCGGTATCGAGCTGCCGTGCAGCTACGTAGGGATCCATGTCGGCTTCGATCCGGGCCTCGATCTCCGCCATGCGCTTTTCGATCTTCGCGCGCTCTTCCGGGTCGCTGCTGACGATTTCGAAATTGTCGTCGAGCTTGCTGTTGTACGAGGCGATGGCGAGGGTGCGACCCTCCATCACGCTGAGACGCGAAATCGGTGTCGAGAGCTGAAGGACAGGGTCGTAGGGGAGCCCTGCCATGGCGTAGTAGCCGGCGCCGGACGCCTTACGAAGCAGGACCGTGAACATCGGGGTCTCGTTGGTGCTGTTCGTGTAGATGAGGTTCGAGCCGTACGCGAGAAGCCCGTGTCGCTCAGCCTCGGCGCCGATGTCAAAGCCGCTGATGTCCTGCAACCAAATCAGCGGAATCCCATCACTGTTGCACGCACGGCTGAACGCGCTGATCTTCGCGATGCCCTGCCGGTAGAGAATCCCCGCCGGCCGCTGCTCGTCGCTGGCTTCTGGGTCGTCGATCAGCCCCTGACGATTCAGGACGAAGCCCGCGTACAAGCCGCCAACACGGGCCACCCCGCAGATCATCTCACGCCCAACAGACGGAAGAACCTCCCAGAACAGGCTCTGGTCGCAGAGCCGCGCCAGAATCTCGGTCGCCTCGTACGCTTGTCGATGGTCGACGGGAACCAGGCCCGGCAGCTCGGCCGGGGAGTGGACCGGCTCCATCGACTCGACGCCGCCGCGGTAGAACGCAGCCCCGGAGCTCGGTAGCCTCGAGACCTCCCGGCGCAGGCAATCGATCAGCGTTTCGTCATCGGGGACGCGCTCGTCTGCGCAACCGGACTGGTGCACGTGCACCTCCGGACCGCCGATATCGAGCGAAGTAATGTGTTGGCTCTTGGCCCCCTTGATCAGCGCAGCGCCGGCGATGACCATGTAGGCCTGCTCAGTCATGTACACTCGATCGCTGATGATCGGCATGTACCCGCCGCCGGCGATGCAGTCGCCGAATACACCGGCGATCTGGGGCACGCCCTCGGCCGAGAGCAGGCTGTTCATCTTGAAGATGTGCCCTGCGCCGGTCGCGCCCGCGAAGCTCTGCCGTTGCTCGGGCAGATAGAGCCCGCTGCAATCGACCAGATAGAGCGCCGGCAAACGGAGACGGCGCGCGATCTCCTGAGCGCGCTCGATTTTCTCCGGCGTCTTGGGCCACCAGGCACCCGAGGCCACGGTGTTGTCGTTGGCGATGACCACGCACCAGCGGCCTTCGATCTGCACGAACGCGGTCACGACGCCCGCGGCTGGCGAGCGGAGCCCGTCGAACTCGATGCCGTAGTTCACGAAGGTGCCGACTTCGAACATTTGCGAGCCGTCGTCCTTGAGGCGATCGAGCCGCTCACGCGTGGTCAGCTTTCCTTTGTCGTGCACTCGGCCGACATACTTCTCACCCCAGCCGGCGTGGACCTCCGCTCGGCGCTCCTCGAGGCGAGAGACGAGCGGTTCGTGCCCGGCGACCTCGCGCTCGTAGGTCGCCTGGTCGACGACGTCTTCGCGAGGCTTCCCGATTGGAACGACCGGAACCTGTGCCATCAGCTCTCCCACCCCGGCACGGCGCGCGTGTCGTACCTGTTTTCGCGAAACTCCTTCGAGCCGAGGACCGCGAGGTGCATCGGCGTCGTGGTTGCAATACCCTGGCAACGAAGCCCGCCGAGCGCCTCAGCAAGACGGTCGCAAGCAGCGTCGCGGTCCTTTCCCCAGGCGATCACCTTGCAGATCAGACTGTCGTAATGGGGTGGCACTTCGTATCCCGACTCGACGTGCGTATCGACACGAACATCGTCGCCGGCCGCCGGCACGCTCCAGCTTTCGAGAACGCCCGGGCTCGGCGCGAAGCCGTTCGACGGATCCTCCGCGTTGATCCGGCACTCGATCGCGTGCCCGCGGAACTCGACGTCATCCTGAGTGAACCAGAGCGGTTCCCCGGCGGCGACGCGAATCTGCGCCTCCACCAAGTCGATGCCTGTGCGCATTTCGGTGACGGGGTGCTCGACCTGAAGACGAGCATTCATCTCCATGAACCGAAGCTCTCCGCCTCCGTCGAGAAGGAACTCCATGGTGCCCGCTCCCACGTAGCCGATGGAGCGCGTCGCGCGGACCGCCGCCGCCAGTGTCTGCTCGCGCTCGGCGTCGCTCAAAACGAGCGCCGGCGACTCCTCGATGAGCTTCTGATGCTTGCGTTGCACGGAGCAGTCGCGCTCCCCGAGGTGAACGACCTGCCCGTACTTGTCCGCAAGCAACTGAATCTCGATGTGCCGGCCGCCCTCGATGAGCTTCTCGAGGTAGAGCCGGTCATCGGCAAAACAGGCGAGCGACTCGGCCTGGGCGGATTCGTACGCCTCTTTCACGCCAGTAGCGTCGCGGACGATCCGCATGCCTCGACCGCCACCGCCGCTTTCCGCTTTCAACAAGACCGGAAAGCCGGTCGCCCTTGCGACGTCGGAGGCTTGATCGATGTTTCGAAGCACCCCGTCACTTCCGGGGATCAGCTTCAGGCCCGCCGAGGCCATAGCCGCCTTGGCTGGGGTCTTGCGGCCGAGCTTCTGCATCACCGAGGCCGGCGGCCCAATGAAAGTGACGCCGTGCGCTTCGCAGAGCGACGCGAAGAGCGGATCCTCGGCGAGAAACCCCCAACCGGGATGCAGGACGCTGCACCGCGATTGGACGGCCGCCTGAACGATTCGCTCTCGGGCCAAATAGCTCTCGCTCGAGCGCGCGGGGCCGAGCAGCACCGACTCGCGGTCGCGGAGATAGGGCGCCTCCCGGTCGGCTTCGGAGACGCCGAAGACCGGCGTGATCCCGAGTTGGTCGCAGGTTCTCGCAATGCGAGCCGCAACCTCGCCTCGGTTCGCGATGAAAAGACGCCTAAATCGCTTCACGGGCGCGCACCTTAACACCAGGCTCGCCATCTGAACAGCGGAGCAAGCATCGCGCGGCGGTTCGTGTCAAAATGGACGGGTCATGTGTCGCTTATTCGGGTTTCGCAGCGTGATTCAGAGCCAGGTCCACCGGTCCCTGATGGACGCGGACAATGCGCTCGGCGCTCAGAGCAACGATCACCGCGATGGCTGGGGCGTCGCGTTCTACGTCGATGGCACCCCTCACATCACCCGAAGCCCAGCAACGGCGCTCGACGACGTCCTCTTTCACCGGGTGAGCGGCATCGTCGCTTCCGAAACCGTGCTGGCGCACGTCCGGCGAGCCACCAATGGCGAGCTCTCCGTGCTCAACTGTCATCCGTTCCAATACGGCAAGTGGATCCTCGCTCACAACGGTGACATCCAAGACTTCACGAAGCACCGACCGCAGCTCGTCGAGCGCGTCGCCCCGATGCTCCGCCGCTACATCATGGGCGAGACCGACAGTGAGGTGCTGTTCTACTTGTTCCTCACGCACCTGTCGCAGCACGGCCCGCTTCACGGTCGCATCGGCGTGGAGGAAACCTCGATGGCGCTACAGTCGACGCTGGAGCACGTGCGCAGCATTTGTGACGTCGATCCGGACAAGGACCCGTCGCTGCTCACTACCATCGTGACCGACGGCACGACAATGGTCGCTGCGGAAGGTGGCAAGGAGCTGTTCTGGTCGACGTACAAGACACGCTGCGCAGATCGCGATGCCTGTCCGAGCCTCTCCGACGAGTGTGAGGCTCCATCCGAGAGCGGCTACGTGAACCATTTGATCTTCTCGAGCGAGACGATCATGGGAGAGAATATCTGGCTACCACTGGACCCAGGTGAGCTCATCGGCGTGGACTGGCGGATGAAGCTCCTTCGAACGAACGGCCAGCGTCGACTCGCGGTCGTCAACTGACCGCCAAGAAGCGCGCCCCCGAATCTAGAGGACCGCATCGTCCATGGACCTAGTGTACAAGAGCGAGCTGAATCGCGAGGTACCCCTGGCGAGCCCGGGCGAATTCAGCCCGGTCGAGATCGGTCCGCTCCGAGTCTGGCCGCCCGTCGTACTC
>JBLYYU010000008.1:0-13012 GCA_048550275.1 Polyangiales bacterium | reverse complement strand
GGCCGCATGGATGTGGCCAGCGGCCACGTCGCGGTGCCGTTCCGAACTCAGTACAAGCTCTCACACATGCGCTGGGGCCGGGACATTCAGATTGCTGACACCGAGATCCTCGGCATGAATCCGCACACCGATGAAGAAGGCGAAGGAGCTTTCTCGCGCGTGGCAGTTCGATGGTACGACCAGGGCACGATGGTCCTGGCGAACACCGTGATTCGACAGACCTGGCAGAAGCACAAGCAGACTTTCTTGCTCACGAACGAGTCGGTCGAAAGTGGGCACCCCGGCCTGCTCGTAATCCCCGAAGGTCAGCAGCAAACGCAGCCGTCGACGGCGCCCGAAGAGTACGAGTCCTTCGACGACGACTCGCAGTGGAGCAGCGTCTACTGATTCAGTCGATGCCGACGGCGCTTCGCACACGTTGAATCGTTCGCTGTGCGATTTCGCGCGCCCTGTCGGCGCCGTCGTGCAGGATGGCATCCAACTTCGGCTCGTCCGCGCGAATCTCAAGGTAAGCTTCGCGCTTCGGACCGATCTCTGCCTCGACGGCTTGAAAGAGCTCGTCCTTGGCATGGCCCCATCCGTACCCACCGGCCGCGAGCTTCTGCTTCATCTCGGCGGCCTGCTCAGGCGCAATCAAGGAGCAGAGCTCGTAGACGGTCGAACCTTCGGCGTTCTTGGGCTCCTCGAGAGACTCCGAGCTCGTCTTGATGCCCATGATCACTTTGCGCAGCTTCTTGGGCGATTCGAAGAGCGGAATCCCGTTCCCCTTGCTCTTGCTCATCTTCTCGCCGTCGATCCCGGGCACCAAGGGAGCTTCGCTGATCAATGCCTCGGGCACTACGAGGGTCCCTTCGCCGTAGCTGTGATTGATCCGCGCGGCGACGTCGCGGGTGAGCTCGAGGTGCTGTTTCTGGTCTTTTCCGATTGGGACGACGTCGGTGTCGTAGAGCAGAATGTCGGCTGCCATCAGCACCGGGTAGTTGAAGATGCCGGCGCTGGGCGATTCGCCACGCGCTAGCGCGTCCTTGTAGGCGTGGCCGCGCTCGAGTTGTCCGGTCGCAAGAAGGCAGCTCAGCACCCAGGCGAGCTCGAAGACTTCGGGCACATCGGATTGCCGGTAGAGCAAGGTCCGACCGGGATCGAGGCCGCAGGCAAGCCAGGTCGCAGCGACGTCACGAATGTAGCCACGGAGCGCATCCGCATCGCGCACGGTGGTCACCGCGTGATAGTCGGCGATGAAGTAGAGGGTCCGGTATCGATCGACCAGCGAAAGCGCGGGACGAATCGCGCCCAGGTAGTTGCCCAAGTGCGGGAGGTGCGTGGGCTTGATGCCGGTGAGTGATGTCTTCACGGGGCGAGAGAGTGTCCCATGTGGACATGGGCGGCAACCGGGGTATGTTCGATCGCTCGAAAAGAGGAAGCATGACAAGTCGTCCGTTCAAGGTTCTCGGAATTCAGCAGGTCGCCGTCGGCGCCGCAGACAAGACCGCCCTCCGCCGGCTCTGGGTCGACACCTTGGGGCTGACCCCGCACGGCAACTACAAGAGCGAAAAGGAAAACGTCGACGAAGACATCGTCACGATGGGCGCCGGCGCATTTACGGTCGAGGTCGACCTGATGCAGCCGATCGATCCGGAGAAAAAGCCGCGTGTCGACACGCCGCCGCTGAACCACATCGGCCTCTGGGTCGACGACATCGACGCTGCGGTACAGTGGCTCGGCGATCAGGGCGTTCGCTTCACGCCAGGCGGGGTCCGTCCTGGCGCGGCCGGGCACCGGGTTTGCTTCATCCATCCCAAGGGCAATGAAGCGGCCCCGATCAGCGGCGAAGGCGTCCTGATCGAGCTCGTCGAAGCGCCCGCCGAAGTCCGCGAAGCGTTCGAGACGATCAGTCGGGCTTCCACGCAAGCTTGAGGTCGGTGACGCGAATGTCCGCCTTCTTGGGACGAACGATTACCTCTTCCGCCTCCAGGGCTTTGGCTTCCATTTCTGCGTCGAGCTCCCGGACCTCTTCTTCGAGCTCGATCTCGAGCCCACGGAGGTCTTCCTGAAGGTCCTCGAGGCTCTCTTCTGCGCGACGAACGTCGTCTCGCTCCCTGGCCACCCGCCCTGCCCCGCGGGCCGCTGAAGTCGCACGGCCCATGGCGCGGCTCCCGAAGATCGCGCCGAGCACGGTCGCCCCCATGGAGATCCCGGTCTGCAACTTCTGCTGGCCGTACTGGCTCTTTTCGCGCTCTACTTTGTCTTCCGCCCGATCGATACGACCTTGCATGGTCTTGATCTTCTTGCCGTACCGCTGGCGCAGCTTCTCGACGGCGGCATCGCGTTTTTCGCGCCGCGCCTGCCGTAGACGAACGGTGAAATCCCCTTTGCTCTCACCCGGCTTCGATTGAAGCTTCAGCGCTTTGTTTCTCCAAAGCATCTTTGGACGGCTCTGGTAGAGGTGCGTCTTGATGTCCTTGCCGTAGCTTCGAAAGCGACCTTTGCCGACCGAGCCCGAGGACGGCGTCACGTATTCGGCCTCATCGGGCGCCTCGTCATCGAGGTCGAGCGCGTCGGTTTCGAAGAGCTCCGAGTCGTCCAAGGACAGACCTTCGAGCAGTGGCGCTACGATGAGGTGTTCTTCCCACTCATCAAGGCCCTGCGACGCGCGCGAGTAGTGAAGCCCGACCTCGGCAAGCAAGTGCGGGCGGTAGGTTCCAGGCTGGTCGCTCAGGAACACCTCCTCGATGCCCGCTGCGACGACCGGACGCGCCCCTTCCGTTGGGGTACTGGCCTTCGGCGCTGCCTTCCGGCCGGACTTGGGCTCGGAGACGGCGACCGGTGGGCTCAGCCGCTTGATCTGATTGCGCGTGAGCGGGCCGCGTAGGTACGACATCGCCCAGCGTGTGTGAAACAGCACGTCCTGCTCTTCGTGCGCGTTGTGCAGCAGGAACACCCGACTCCGAAGCCCGGCGAGCAGACGTTCGATCTCGCCACGCTTGAGCGAAGCCCCAGTGGCGGATGAGGCGCCTTCGAGGCCGTCGACGACGCGCGCCACGTCTCGCTCGGTCTGGAGGCGGCCCAGGAACCAAGTGCCGCAGTTCGAAAGGGCTTTGTAGTCGAGGTCGACCGGGTTTTGGGTCGCGAGGACCAGCCCCAGGCCGTAGGCCCGCGCCTGCTTGAGAAGGGTCAGAAGCGGCCGCTTCGAGGGCGGCTCGGAGACGGGCGGCAAGAAACCGAAGACCTCGTCCATGTAGAGAATCGCGCGCAGGCTCGAAGTCCCCGATTGGCTGCGTACCCAGGACACGACCCGATTCAGCAGCGTGCTCACGAAGAACATCCGTTCGGGCTCGCTCAGGTGCGCGATCGACAGGATCGCGATGCGCGGCTTGCCGTCCTCGGTCCAGAGCAGCCGTTGGATGTCGAGCGGTTCGCCCTCGAGCCATCCGGCGAAGCCGGGGGAAGCAAAGAGGCCATTGACTCGCATCGCGAGTTTCTGCCGCGCCGACGCCGGGTAGAACGTTTCCAAGTCCATAACGCCGATCCGCTCGAACGGCGGCTCGGAGATCCCACGAACTAGGTCGCCCAGCTCGAGCGACTCCCCTGCGTCCCAGCGGTGCGCGAGCAGATTCGAGAGCAGGATGTGCTCCTTACTGTTGACCGGGTCCGGGTCGATCCCGAGCAGCGCAAGCAGGCTCGAAACCGCGCCCATGATTTGATCGCGCCTCAGATCGTCGTCGGCATCTTCCGGCGGCGGTTCGAAGCTCTCGAGTACCCGAAGCGACCGGCCCGCCGAGCTCCCGGGCGTGTAGATGCCGATGTCGACCGAGTCCCGAAAACGCGCGATGCGAGCGCCGTCCTGTCCCCACTTCGCGAGGCCGTTGCGCCAGAGGCTCGACACCGCCTCCGCCTGCTCGGCCACACTGCGCCCTTTTCGCTCCGCTTCGGCGGGATCGACCCAGGGCTCGAAGTCGCTAGGGCGAAGCTCGGGGAACGTGAGCAAGAGGTTGCCGAGGTCACCCTTCGGGTCGATGCAAAGGGCGGGAATCCCGTCGATCGCGGCTTCTTCGAGCAGCGTGAGGCAGAGGCCGGTTTTCCCGCTGCCGGTCATGCCGACGCAAACCGCATGCGTAGTCAAGTCTTTGGAGTCGTAGAGGACGGGAACTTCGTTTGGCTCTCCGCTCTCGGGTTCGAAGTGCCTGCCGAGGTAGAGCTTGCCAAGCTTCTCGAAGTCGATCACCGCTTCTTTGCTCCTGCGCGCTGCTCTTCGCTCAGGAGCTTTCGGGCCATCTCGAACTCGAAGAAGCTCACCATGTTCGTGTCGAGCACCCGTTGAAACTGCTCCCGCGCTTTGTCGTGGTCGCCGGCGATGAAGAGCCGCGACCCTTCGTAGTAGAGCGCCTCGGTGCGCTCCCCGAGGCTCGAGGCAACGCTGATCAAGCCCTCGTAGTCGAGCTCGCCGGCGCCGAAGCTCGCGAGCTTGCCCCACCAGTTGGAGCTCCCGGCGAGGCGGCGGAGCAGGTCTCCGTGCTCGTCGACCGGCGGCTCCCCTGCGCGAGCGGTGATCAGTTGAATCCAGAGCGTGAAGTAGACTTTCCACTCCGGCGCGAGGCTCAAGTGGAGCTGCGACCTGCGCCAAACCGAGGCTGCCAAGTCGATGTCCGGTGCCGCCGAAACGAGATGAGCGAGGATCCCCGCGTAGACGTCTCGCCACTGGGGCGCGTAGCCCATGGCGTTCTCGAAGGCCTCGACCGCTTGCCGGTGCTGGTTCAACTGGTCGAGTAGGACGCCGCGCCGCATCTCGACGATCGCCCCGGTCGCCCCGTCGACCTGGTCGCGCGCCTCCGTCCAGGCTTTGAGAGCCGAGTTGTACTGGGCCTCCATTTCGGCCGTCTTGCCCTGCGCCCGAGAGGTGTTGCCCAGGTTTTCGAGGATCTCGGCACGCCGGACGTCATCGGCGAGCGTGGCCGAAGGGCTGAGCTCGAGCGCGCGCCGGAACCGTTGCTGCGCCTCCGCGGGCCGGCCGGTGCGCTCGAGGAGGAGGCCGAGCTGCATCAAGGCCTCGACGTTTTCGTCTTTCTCGAGGCTCTGCTCGAAACGGCGCTGAGCTTCTGCAGCGTGCCCGGCGTTCATCTCGAGCATGCCGATCAGAAACTCGAGGTGATTGGGCGCGATGGGCGGCTCGGAGTCTGGCCAACGCTGCAAGCGATCGGCAAGAATCGTCTCGGCCCCTTTGGCGAGCGCGCTCGAACGCTCGGGATGCGGGTCGGTGAGGCGGGTCTCGATGAACTCGTCGAGCTGCCCGAGCGCCTCGTCGTACAACTCGATCATGTCGGGTGAGAGCTCGATCGCGATCACGTACCAGGCGGTCGCATCGGCAAATCGCTGAGAGTCGGCGGCGACCCTGGCCATGCATGTGGGAAAACGGTAGTCGTCGGGTAATCGGACCAGGGAGCTGCGGCAAAGGCCAGCCGCCACGTCGGGGCGGGCGACCCGGTAGCCCTCTACGAGCTCGAAAGTCGCCGCTGCCCCTTGCTCGTCGTTGCTCTGCGTCGCCCGCAGCAATTCCAACAGCTTGAGCTGAAGCTCGCCGCCATTGTCCATCGACTCCACCTGGCGAATCGCCGAGTCGGTGTCCCCGTGGGTCAGGTAGACGGCCGCGACGTTCAGTGGCGCCAGTCTCAGCTGACGCTCCCCGCCGATGCCGAGCCGATGCCGGCCCTCTGCGAACTCGACGGAAACCGCATCACGGCCCTCGATGTGAAGCCCCGCTAGCGTGTCGAGAACCTCGGGCGCTGGGGCGAGATCGGCGTGATCGGTCCAGACCGAAATCAAGCCCCCGTACTGCTCTGCCACCGTGTCCAGGTTCGCGCGCGCCTCGCGTCCCCAAGTCGACACCGTGTCGTAGCGCTCCTGGTAGGCCCCGTCCCGGGTCAGCCGTTGGAGGATGAAGTTCGCCGCGAGAACGTCGCCTTCTTCGCCAAGTCTGCCGCCACGATCGTCGATGTACTTCGCGATCGGTTCGATCTGTTTCGGAAGCACGCCGGCTGCGTAGTCGGCCGGAGAGAGGAAGGCGGTCAAGCGGCCCACCTCGGCGATCACGCCCTCGTAGTCGCCCACGTCGGCCAGACTCTGCGCTTGCGTGAGCAGCGACGCGATGAGCCGGTCTCGAAGCTCGCGGCGCTCGGGATCGTCGGCCGACATTCGGAGAAAGCGCCGTGTCGCGTCGGGAAACTCCGCGCTCGGAATCGGCTCGGCTCTGCGGACGGGGCTGGCACTCCGCGTCGAGCCTGAGTGTGCACAGGCGGCCGTGAGGCTCAGCAGGCCAAGAACTAACAGGGTGCGGATCCTCATGCTGCTCAGCCGCTATAGCAGGGTCGGCCCAGCGGGGCAGGCTCATATCTTGCCTAATACCCCTCGAGACGTGGCAGGCTACGCCCTGTCGTGGGCGGATACCTGAAAGCCGTGGGCGGATACCTGAAAGCGCTTCTGATCGCGGTCCTCTTCTGGGCGCTGCTCGGGGTCTTCATGGTCCTCGCCGGGTTCATCCAGCTCCGCAGCCTCTCGGCCCCCTTGCACGACGCGGCGGAAGCTGCGGCCCAGCAGCCAATCAACTTCGCGCTCGTGCCCGCCGCGGCCTGCGTGGTCCTTTTCGTCATTGCCTTTCCGAGACGCCGCTCCGACGCCGGGCTGCTCGAAGCGGTCCACGTGCGTCCTCTCATGGGCGGCATTGTCGCGATTTGTTTCCTGGGTGGCGCCTGCTTGCAGATTCCAATGGCGGAGCTCGGAAACCTGACGCAAGAGATCTGGCCGGTCAGCTTCGACGAACTGGCGCGCCGCCATAGGTTCATCAATCCGTCGACCTGGTGGGGAGGTTTCTCCGCCATGGCCGCGCTGGTTCTCGTAGCCCCGGTGACCGAGGAGCTTTTGTTCCGGGGCTGGTTGCTTCAGGATCTGAAAGAACAGTACGGAACCAAGCCTGCACTAATCTGGAGCTCCGTGCTCTTCGGGCTGGTGCACGGCGTCGCGGCGATGCCCTACGCGACGCTGGGTGGGCTGGTGCTCGGCGCCGTAGCGCTGCGAACGAAATCGACCCTCGGAAGCATCGGGATGCACGCTGGGGTGAACGCCCTGCCGCTCCTGCTTCCGGTCAGCCTCGTTCGGATCGAAGGCTTCAACAACCTGTCAGAGGACACCGAGCACATCAGTTGGTGGATCATTCTCCTGGCGCTCTTCGGAGTGCTCGGCAGCCTAAAGCTGCTCTGGCGCGCCACCGAGGAGCCGGACGCCTGAGCGAAGCGAAGGCTACACGCGCTCGACGTCCAAGACGCCTTTGACCTTGGCGACACCGCGCATGATCTCCCGGAGGCGGTCGATGTCGCCGACTCGGAAATGGAACATGTTTTCCGCGCGTCCGTCCTTGGAGAGGCAGGACGCTTCGCTGATGTTGACCCCGTTGGCGGAGAACACGGACGAAACCGAGGCAAGAATGCCGGACCTGTCGTCGGTCATCACCCGCAGCGAGACAGGCAAGTCGACGTCAACGTGGTCGGCCCAGCTCACTTGGACCCGCCGCTCCGGATCGAGCTCCAGGACACGCGGGCAGCCGCGCCGGTGCACCGAGACGCCACGCCCCCGCGTGATCCATCCGGTGACGGCGTCGCCCGGAACGGGATTGCAGCACTGGGCGAAGCGCACGAGCATGTTGTCCATCCCTTGAATTCGGATGCCCGCGCCGTCGACGCCGGAAACCCGCTGGACGGTACGCTCGAAGAAACCAGGCCGAAGGCTATCGCGCTCGGTCTCCTCCTTCGGCATCAGCTCATCCATCACGGACGGCAACGCGAGCTTGCCTATTCCAATACGCGCGTAGAGCTCCTCCTCGGAGCCCGCGCGAACGCTCGACAAGACATCCTTCACGCGTTTGCTCTTGAGGAAACGCGAAAGCGACATGTTGTTCTTGCGCATCTCTTTTTCGAGGAGCTCCTTGCCAAGCTTGACCGCGTCCTTCCGCTCCTCGGCTCGGAGGTAGAGGCGAATGCGCGAGCGCGCCCTGCTCGTGATGACGAACTCGAGCCAGTCCTTGCTCGGATGATGGCTCTTGCTCGTGATGATTTCGACGACGTCGCCGTTCTGAAGCTTGTGGCGCAGGGGGACGATGGCGCCGTTGACCCGGGCACCCGAGCAGCGGTGGCCGACTTCGGAGTGAACCGCGTAGGCGAAATCGACCGGCGTGGCGCCGCGCGGGAACGTCATGACGTCGCCCTTGGGCGTGAAGACGTACACATCCTCCGGGAAGAGGTCGACCTTCACGCTCTCGTAGAACTCCTCGGGGTCAGCAACCTCCTTCTGAAACTCCATGAGCTGCCGAAGCCAGACGAATCGCGCTGCATCCTTGGGGTCGATACCGCCCGTGTGTTCCTTGTACTGCCAGTGCGCGGCAATGCCATAGTCGGCCGTCCGGTGCATTTCGTGGGTACGGATCTGGATTTCGACGCGCCGGTTGCCCGGCCCGATGACCGTCGTGTGAAGCGACTGGTACATGTTGGACTTCGGCAGCGCGATGTAGTCCTTGAAGCGGCCCGGAACCGGCGTCCATTCCGAATGAATGACCCCGAGGGTGGCGTAGCAATCCGCGACGCTCTCGGTAATGACCCGAAACGCTACGAAGTCGTGCACCTGCTCGAAACCGATGCCGCTCGACTTCATCTTTCGGTGAAGTGAGTAGAGATGCTTGCGACGCCCGCTGATCTGCACGGAGAAGCCTCGGCTCAGCAACATCTTCTTGAGCTTGCTGGTGACTTCGCCCATGTACGCGTCGGTGTTCTTCGCGATGTTCTGGACCTGCACATCGAGCACCGCGTGGGCCTCGGGCTCGAGATACTTGAAGCTCAGATCCTCGAGCTCCGCCTTCAGCCATTGGATGCCGAGGCGGCCTGCAAGCGGCGCATAGATCTCGATGGTTTCTCGGGCGATGCGTTCCTGCGAAGCAGGAGCCATGTGCTCGAGGGTTCGCATATTGTCGAGACGGTCGGCGAGCTTGACTAGGAGCACCCGAATGTCGCGCGCCATCGCGACGAGCATCTTTCGAAAGCTCTCGGCCTGACGATCCTCACGCGATGCGAAATTGACCTTGCCGAGCTTGGTCACCCCATCGACCAGGAACGCGACCTCTTCACCGAACACTGTCTCCACTTCGGGAAGGCTGACCTCGCAGTCTTCGACCACGTCATGCAGCAAGGCAGCACAGACACTCGACGCATCGAGGTGCATGTCGGCGATGATGTCCGCGACCGAAACCGGGTGGATGAAATACTCCTCGCCGGACTTGCGCATCTGCCCGTCGTGCATGCGAGCCGCATACACGTAGGCCTTGTTGATCAGATCGGTATCCGCTCGGGGATGGTATCCCTTCACCTTTTCAAGAATATTGGTGAGGCGGACCATGGCGGCGCACTAACAGGGCAAACCTCAATTTAACACCGTCTCCAATTGGTGCCAAGGTTGTGGCGCTTCTGCGGCTTTGGGTGGAGGTGAAGGGCATGTCGGGTCTCGAGTCAAACATAGGGCCATCGTCAATGAAGCGAAGGATCGCCACCCTGATTGCTGTCGTTGGAGCCGTGATCGTGGGCAATCAGCTGGCTGGCGTCTGGCCGCGGGACGTGGAGGTCGCCTACACGGTCGACTCTACGGTAGACGCAATCGACGTGGACTATCTTCAAGAGGGCGTAGCCGCCGCGAGCGCCCGATTTGAACAGTCAGAGCCGAAAACCAGCGTTATTCGGCACACTGTGCGCCTTCAGCCCGGCGAGTATCAGGCCCGAATCATTCTCTACGGGCCCGATGGGAATGGAGCCGAGCATGTTCGGCGTCTGTTGATTCCCTCGGACGGACTGACGCGCTTCGACCTCAGGGGCACGGCCGAGCGCGCTGAATGACGGGGCGACCCGAGAAGCCGGCGACCCTGCTGACCGCGCTCGCCGCGACCGTCGGGATGGCCCTTTGGATGGCCAACCGGGAGCCGGTTTGGCTCGGACCCGTCTGGGGTGGCTCGATCACGGTACTGGCGGTGACCGCCTGGGTCGCCTGGCTGATTCCTGCATCCCACAGCGATGCGATCTCCTGGCGCGACACCGGCCTCGGCAAGTTGCCCGGTGAGCGACTCTCCCTGGCGGCGGTGATCGGCTTGGCGCTGTTGGTTCTGGTCGGTGGCACAGCGTTTGGCGGTTACGAGGGCCTGCCCGTGACGATCGTCCTGAGCCTGATCTGCCTGATTCCTGCAAGCCTCCGCCGCCCCGGCCTGCTCGTGATGCTGTTGATCTGCGCGATGTACGCGCCGTTGCTCGGCGCGACGAGCCTCTGGGACCCGTGGGAGACGCACTACGGTGAAGTCGCTCGGGAAATCCTGGCGCGGAACGACTGGATCAGCCTCTGGTGGGCGCAGGACAAATGGTTCTGGTCGAAGCCGATCCTGCTCTTCTGGATGGAGGCGCTAAGCATGGGCGCGCTCGGTGTGGATTTCATGCCGGACGCGAACCCCGCTCACCCGGAGTGGGCGATTCGCCTGCCAACCCTCCTCATGAGCTTGGCGGCGCTGGGCGTGATCTACGCAACCATCCGCCGCTCGTTCGGGGCTCGCGCAGCGGCGCTGGCGACGCTCGTGACCGCGACGATGCCGCAGTTCTTCTTCATCTCGCATCAGGCGATCACCGACTTGCCTCTGGTCGCCGCGATCACGATCGCCCTTTGCTGCCTGCTGGTGGCGATTCAGAGCGACGCGGGGCGCGAGGTCACCTCGATTCGGTTCGGCCGATTCAGCGTCTCGGCCCAACACCTGATCCTGTTCGCCCTCTTCCTCCTCGTATTGCCGCAGGCCATGTACCTGATCTCGCGAAACATCTCCTGGGTCGAAGGCCACGGACTCGTCGCGCACATCGACCGCTTCCTCTATGGCTCGGCCGGCAACGTCGACGTCCCGGGCAACCCAAATCCGCGGGACCAGACGCCGGGGCTCGCTGGTTTCTGGGGACAGCCCTTCGTCCAAGGCGCGGCCTGGCTGACACTGCTCGGCGCCTTGGCGCTGCTCATACGACGCGAACGGCGCCTACGCCCGCTCGCGATGTACGCGTTCTATTTCTTCTGCGCGATCGCGTTCATGGCCAAGGGCCTTCCCGGGATCGCGATCCCAGGCGCGACCGCGCTCTTCTATTTGATCGCCTCGCGCCGCTGGTCGCTGCTCGGCGACGGCGAGCTCGAAGTCTCGAAGGGCATCCTGATCGTGACCACCATCAGCATGCCCTGGTACCTGGCGATGTACGTCCGGCACGGTCCGGCGTTCACCAACCGCTTGCTGATCCACGACCACATCAATCGACTCGCAAGCGGCGTGCATGGAGACACGGGGACCGTCGCCTACTTTCTCGGCCAGATCGGCTACGCCACCTTCCCCTGGGTCGCGCTCTTCCCCGCTGCGCTGATGGCCGGCTTGTTCATCCGTTCGCGCTCGAAACGTGATGAGCAGCGCGACGCCATCTTGCTTCTCGGAGTCTGGCTGCTCAGCTCGTTCGTGCTCTTCAGCGCGATGATCACCAAGTTCCACCACTACGTTCTCCCAGCGATCGTACCCGCCGGGATGCTGGTCGGAATCGGGCTGGAACGAAGCTGGGGCCCGAAGCGGCCGTTCGCGACTCTGCTCGCCGTTGCTGCCGGCCTCTGCGCGGTTCTCGGTTTCGCTTGGCTGGTCGGAGACCCACGCGGCGTCGTTCCCATCGACGGCGTAGACGTGGAAGATTGGGTGCTTCTGCAGGCGCGACCACTGCTGGCCTTCTCGTTGATCATCACCGCCGCAGTTCTCAGCGCCGCGTCCCGAGCGGACCTCAGTCGTTTCGAGACCCGGCTCAGTCCGACTCGATGGAGCAGCGGATTGGGCGTGGCCCTGGTCCTCGGCGCCTGCCTGGTCGCATTCGTCGGACGCGATCTGAGCTGGACGACCTCCGCGCGCCCTCAGGGCAACGAACGGCTGATCCAGCTTTTCGTTTACAACTATGGGCGGCCCTGGCCCGAGCATCTCGACTACCGCGCGATCCTGAGCGGCTTCGCGATCAGCGCCGCAGTCGTCACGGCCGGCGCAGCGTTTCGATACTGGCGCCCGGTCGCTCTGCGAGCCCTAGCCGGAATCGCGATCGTGTTCTGCGCTTGGGGCCTGAACGTGTACATGGTCGACTTGTCGGAGCACTGGGGCATCCGAACTCTCGCCAAGCGGTACTACGAGCTCCGCGAAAGCCCCGACGAGCCTCTGGTCGCCTGGCAGATGAACTGGAAGGGCGAGAACTTCTACACCGGCAATCGCGTGCACGTCTTCGCCGAGACCGACAACGAGCGCATTCGGGAGTGGCTCCAACGAAACGAGGGCCGAACCGCCTACGTCGTGCTCCAACACCGGCGCCTGGCGAAGTTCCGTACGCTCGTGCCGGGACGCGAGGTCCGGGAGCTCAGCAACAAGCGGGACTGCAACAAGCTCCTACTGGTGGTGCTTGAGATCTGATCCAAAACCCGTGTAAAATAGCGCTTCTCTGTAGGTTTCGGACGTACTGAACACCAAAAACTGGACCGATTTTCAGTACTGAGCGATCCTCCTCATCTGATGGAAAATCACGAAGAAAAACAAGCATGGCGTCTGCTCGAGACGCTGTACGAGCTGGGCCGGGCGGACATCGACGCCAACCCGGAGGTGCTGTCCGACTGGCTCGATGTACCGGAGACCCACGTTCAGGCGCTTCTGGCGCGGCTCGATGGCCAGGGGCTCGTCGACGGCGAACGCTGCCGGCTTTCGATGCAGGGGCTGGTCCTCGCGGTGTCGATGCACGGCGCTCAGAAGCTCTCCCGTCAGTCCTTCGCAGCCTGACCTGCCTTGACAGGCTGAGGGCCAACCACTATCTCGCCCTCTCTTCAGCGGAAGTGGCGGAATTGGCAGACGCGCATGATTCAGGTTCATGTGTCCGCAAGGACGTGGAGGTTCGAGTCCTCTCTT
>JBLYYU010000007.1:0-3719 GCA_048550275.1 Polyangiales bacterium | reverse complement strand
GCGTGGGAATCCGCTCCGCGACTTAGCGTTGTGTGGTTTTTTCGCTCTGCATCGGCCCAGTGCTAATCCTTGCATCGATGGAACTCCCCGAAGAGCCAGCCCAAGCCGCGAACGCTCCGGTTGAACCGCGACCGGGCAAGCTCGGTTTCACCCTGAGCCGCGACCAGGTCGCGCTGACCGACCTGATGTCCCGAGCGTCCGAGGCTTGGTCTCGCGACCTCGCGAGCTGGGTACTCGCCATGCTCCTCTACTGGTTGCTAGGGATGGGGATTCCGTTCGCGCTGAGCCTCGTTTGGGGATTCGTCAGCGCCTTTCAGAAATCCGGGGGCGACGCGAGCGCCATGTTCACGGCGATCGACGCGGTCGTCCAGGTCGTTCTCTACTTGGTCCAGCTCGCGATCTCGGGCGTGTTCGCGCTCGGCTTGTGGGCGATGGCGATTCGCGGGCTCCACGGCAAGCCCGTTACGGTCGGCACGCTTTTCAGTCAGCTCTCCAAGGTCGGCAAGTACATCCTCCAATCTCTGGCAGTGGCCCTAGCCGCGATCCTGATCGTCTTGCCCATCGTCGTCGTCATCTGGCTGATGTTCATCGGCCCGGTCGACCTCAACACGCCGATGAACGAGATCATCGACGATGCGGGGAGGCCGTTCGCGATCACCACGGCGGTGCTCTTGCCGTTCTACATCTACATCGTGATCGGCATCGCGTTCATGCAAGCGGAGCTCGCGTTCAACGATGACGCGGGGCCGATCGAGGCGATCATCTATTCGTGGCGGATCGCCAAAGGCAAGCGTCTGAAGATCTTCGGCGTGGGCCTGCTCGCCGGCCTCATCGCGATCGGCTCGGCCATGCTCTGCGGAATCGGTCTCTTGTTCGGCGCACCCTTGTCGACGCTGGTCTTCGGCGCGCTCTACCTGGGACTCCGAAACGGCGCCGACGTTCCACGGGCGAACACATCGACGACCCTCGGCCGCTAGCGGCGTCGCGGCCGAGCTCGCCCTCCCCACCTGGCACAGCGCTTGCTCTTCTTACGACTGAGCTGCCTCTCACTGTGCCAATCTGCGCCCGCGCGCGGGAAGGATGACAAAAATGTCTCGATTTCGCTTGCTCCTTGGATTTGGAACCACCCTCGCGCTGGTCCTGAGCGCCCTCCAAACGCCCGCCCACGCCTGTGGCGGGCTTTTCTGCTCCGCCTCTGCGCCGGTCAACCAGGCCGCCGAGCGGATCATCTTCTCGAAGAACGCCGACGGGACAGTCACCGCCGTCGTGCAGATCCAATACGAAGGGCCCTCTGAGGAGTTCGCCTGGGTCCTGCCGGTACCGGGAGTCCCCGACGTAAACGTGTCATCCGATTTGGCTTTCAGTCGACTTCAGCAAGCGAGCAACCCGCAGTACAATTTCACGACGGTCGTAGAGGGTCGGTGCAAGCAAGTGCGCGGTAGCGACAACTCAGCCAGCTTCGGGGCCGGGGGGAGCGGAGGCGCTGCTGGCGGCGGCGGCACTTTCGACGACGGCGGCGTCAACGTGCTCGATTCGGGCACGGTGGGACCGTACGACTACGTGGTCATCGAGCCGAGGGCGAGCTCCGATAGAATCGGAGACGTGGCGGTCGATTGGCTGACGGGTGAGGGCTACGACGTGGTCCCACCGGGCGGCGACCCCGATGACATCTCGACCCTACTCGGGGGATACCTCGAGGACGGAATGAACCTCATCGCGTTCCGGCTCACCAAAGGCAACGACACCGGCACGATTCGTCCGATCTGGATTACCTACGACTCCGACCGACCCATGATCCCGATCCGCCCCACGGCCGTGGCCGCGAACGACGACATGGGCGTGATGGTCTGGGTGCTCGGCGAGCACCGGGCGGTCCCGGTGAACTACAAAGGGCTCGAGCTCAACCAAGCGCTCATCAACTGGCTCAACGGCGCACGAAACTACAACCAGGTCGTGATCGCGGCGGCCAACGAAGCCGGTGGCCAGGGCTTCGTCTCCGAGCGCGCCGGCCCGAGCACCGACTACGAGGGGACGATTCTCTTCGGCTTCGAAAAAGAGGACTGGCAGGCGATCAAGAACAGCGGCGACGTGCTGAACCCGGAGGAGCTGCTCTCTGAAGCCAGTCGCTTGTTCGCTGGCTGGGATGGGATGCGCGATCTGATCGCGCGACACCTGCCGGAGGACGTCGACGTCGATCAGTACCTGAGCTGCTCGCGCTGCGATTCGATCGCGTTGCAGGACTTCGACAACCAGCAGTTCTTGGACGCGCTCGAAGCCGAAGTTGTGGAACCGATGGTGGCAACCGAGGAGCTCTTGCTCTCGCGTCCGTACGTGACTCGCTTGTATACGACGCTCTCGGCACCCGAAATGGATCTCGATCCGCTCTTCGACTTCAATCCGGATCTGCCCGCTGTGTCGAACATCCACACGGCGCGGCGGGTGATCGAATGTCATCGGAGCGTGTACCAGTGGGAGGCTCCTTCGCGATTCGAGCTCGAGGACGGCCGCACCGTTCGCTTGAATCCGGGCGCGCAGTGGCCGTTCGACGTCGGCGCTGAAGCAGCCCCGCCCGCCAACTCGCTGGTTCTGGCTCTGTCGACCAGCGGCGAGGGCACCGTCGTGCAGGACAACTCGACCGCCATCGCCCAGGCGCTTGCGGCCCACAACGCCACTGTTCCCTCTCCAAGTGGATGTGGATGCGGGGTCGTCTCTCCTGGTTCCCAAGCAGCGACCTGGGCGAGCCTGGCGCTGTTCATCCTTCTCAGGCGGCGGCGCCGGTCCGCCTAGCCAACGCCGCTTGGCGGTTTTCGTTCGCACTTAGACAGAATTCTGTGCGACATAGAGTCCAATAAAGGGATGACTAAAATGTCAGTAAAACGAATCTTTCTTGGACTTGCCTCGCTCATGGCGCTGTCTTTCTACCTCTACCCGAGCGTCGCCGATGCCTGCGGCGGGCTGTTCTGCTCGGCTTCCGCACCGGTCAACCAGGCCGCCGAGCGGATTATCTTCTCGAAGAACGACGACGGCACGGTGACCGCCGTCGTGCAGATTCAGTACGAGGGGCCTTCCGAGGAATTCGCCTGGGTGCTCCCGGTCCCCGGCATCCCCGATGTGAAAGTCTCCTCCGACGCAGCGTTCACTCGACTGCAACTTGCCAGCAACCCTCGCTACGTCCTGAACACTGAGATCGAAGGCGAATGCTCCGACGGCGATCAAGTCACGCTGAACGGCAACCGAGGAGACTCCGGTGCCGGCGGCGGCGGGGGCTCCGGCGGGGAGCCCGTGGTCGTGCTCGATCAGGGCAACGTCGGACCGTACGATTATGTGGTCGTTCAACCGACCGGGGCCTTCGAGCATGTCGGGGACGTGATGGTCGAGTGGCTGACGAATGAAGGATACGACGTGGTGCCGCCGGGCGGGGACCCGGACGACATCTCCGCGCTTCTGGGCTCCTACCTCGAAGAGGAGATGAACCTGATCGCGTTCCGCCTCACCAAGGGCAACGACGCGGGAACGATCCGGCCCATCCGGATCACCTACCCATCCGAGCAGCCGATGATTCCCATCCGGCCCACCGCCGTCGCGGTCAACGACGACATGGGAGTGATGGTCTGGGTGCTCGGCAGAGCCAGGGCCATCCCGCTCAACTACCGCTCCCTCGAGCTCAACGAGGCGCTCATCGACTGGCTCAGCGGCGGAACCAACTACAACGAAGTGGT
>JBLYYU010000006.1:0-4228 GCA_048550275.1 Polyangiales bacterium | reverse complement strand
GGCGATCGGGGTAGCGAACCACGTGCTGATGTTCGAGTACGCCACGTACAGCGTGATCACGCCTGAAGGCTGCGCGTCGATCCTCTGGCGGGACGGGTCGCGAGGGGATGATGCGGCGGAGCAGCTCCGCTTGCTGGCCGGGGACGCCAAGCGCCTGGGCGTAGTGGACGAGGTCGTCCCCGAGCCGGCGGGAGGGGCCCATCGGAGGCCAGAAATCGCTGCCGGAGCTCTCCGAGACCGCCTTCGCGCCCAGCTGAGGCGCTTGCGGAGCCTCTCTGCCGAAGAGCTGGTGGCTCAACGATATCAGCGATTTCGCGCACTTGGCGCCTGGCGCTAGGGAACGCCTTTTTTGACCTGGGTCGGCCGCGTTACCTACGATTTAGGTGCGGGGTTATGCCGTGAAGACGCTCTTCGCAATGGTAGGTGTGTCCACACTGATCGGGTGCAGCTCGATGGGAGGGCAGTCGCACGCCCGAAACGCGGCGGATGAAGCGACCCGGGACGCCGAGCTCACCGCGCTCCGCGTCGAATTCGAGGAGCAGGAGCAGGAGCTTCGAACGGTGCGCGGGCAGCTCGCGCTGGCTCGAGCAGAGGTCCAGGATCTGAAAGCCGAAGGCGGCTACCGGCGCGCGTCCTCGAAAAAGTCGAGCGGCGGCGGGGAGCTCCCCTGGAAGAAGAGCCAGGACGGCGAGCTCTCGATGGACCCGGTGCTGCGCATCGACGGTGAAATCGTGGATGAGCGCTTGCCGACGACGTCAGGCGTTCCTCCAATCACCGAAGCGGTCGAGCCCGAGCCTCCCGCCGCAAGGAAGCGCCCAGAGGTCAGCGTCGAAGGGTACCGGCGCGGGCTGAGCCTGATTCGCGAACAGAAGTTCTCGGAGGCCTTGGTAGAGCTCGACGAGTTCGCCGCCGCGCACCCGAGCCACCCGTACGCCGACAACGCGCTCTTCTGGTGCGGGGAGATTCATTACCTCCGTCACGAGCACGCGCGTGCGCTCGAGTATTTTCAGCGCATCGAGAAGCTGCACCCCTGGGCCAACAAGGCGCCGGATGCGCTCTATCGCATGGGACAGATCTATCTGAGTCGCGGTGATACGGCGCGCGCTCAGGCTTACTTCGACAAAGTTAGGGAGCAGTTCCCGAATACCGCGGCGGCGCGGTTGGCGCTGCGGAAGGACGCATCATGAAGTTGCTGGGATGGACGAGCATGGCTGCTGTGCTGATTGCAGGCACGGCGATCGCACAGGACGCTGCCGAAGAGAGCGCCGAGAAGGCCAAGGTGCAGGTTCCTGCGAACGTGCCGAACGAGCACACGGTCAAAGAGGGCGACACGCTCTGGGACATCACGCAGTCGTACTACGGTGACCCGTATCGTTGGCCGCAGGTCTGGTCGTACAACCCGGACATCACCAACCCGCATTGGATCTACCCGGAGTCGAACGTGCAACTTCGGCCCGGAGACGGAAGCGACGTCGACGTCGCGCCAACCGGGTTCAAGCGAGTCAACCGGTTCTCGGGCGTCACCGCGCCCGCTGTCTATCAGGCGGAGTACGGCTTCCTCGACGGGAACGCCTTGAAGGACGCCGGCTTCATCATCGGCGCGCGCGAAGAGCAGATGATGATGGTCGATACCGACGTCCTGTACCTGCGCTTCAACGAGGGCGTCGAGCCCGAAGTCGGCCGCGTTTACACCGTCTTTCGTAAGATGACGAAGTTCGAGCGTGAGTCCTGGGAAAAGGGCGAGCTGGTTCGCATCATCGGCGAGGTGAGGCTCGAGGACTACGACGAGAAACGCCAGGTCGGCCACGGGCTCGTGATCAATTCGCTCGAAGGCCTCGAGCGCGGCTTCCGTCTAGCTCCGCTCGAGCGGAACTTCTACTGGGTGAACGTGGTGCCCGCCGAGCGCTCGATGCGCGCGAGGATCGTGGCGAGCCTGTACCCGCGCAAGCTTCCATCCACCAACCAGATCGTCTTCGTCAACGCAGGCGCAGAGCAGGGGGTCGTCCTCGGCAACCGATTCTACATCGTGCGCCAGGGTGACGAGTGGCGCCGGAGCGCCGAGGGCAAGGTCGGCCGAGAGATCGAAACGATGATTCCTTTGCCGGACGAGCCCAAGCACTACCCCTGGGAGGTCGTGGCCATCGGCCGAGCGGTCAACGTCCAGCCCACCACGACCGCGATCTTGCTCGAGAAGGCGACGCGAGCCGTCCGGATGGGCGATCGAGCCGAATTGCGCAAGGGGGAATAGCTCCCAAGCCTTGGTCGTTGCTACTATGCCCCGATTCAGGGGAGTATCGACCACGAATGGCTTCTGATGGCGACCGCGATGGCCAGGAGGCGCTGCGACTACAAAACGTCGTAGAGCGCGAGCGGGCCAAGCTGCGCGCGCTCCAGGAGATCAGCTCCGCCCTCGGGTCGACGCTCGACCTCGGAGAGCTCTTGGACCTGATCCTCGATCGAATCTCCGAAGTCATGGAGGCCGACCGGTCGACGCTCTACCTGCTCGATGAGGATACGGACGAGCTCTGGTCCAAGGTGGTCCAGGGTGACGAGGTCCATGAGATCCGCCTGAAGCCCGGAGAGGGGCTGGCAGGGGCCGTTGCGAGCACGGGGAAGCCGCTCAACATCAAGGACGCGTACCAGGACGTACGCTTCGACGCGGCCTGGGATCGGGCGACTGGGTACCGGACGCGCTCGACGCTCTGTGTCCCGATGAAGAATCAGCACGGCCGTACCATCGGTGTCGTGCAGGTACTGAACAAGCACGTCGGCCACTTCACGGTCGCCGACGAGGCGCTGCTGACCGCGCTGGCGAGCCACGCCGCGGTGTCGATCGAGAACTCGAAGCTCTTTTTGTCGGTCGTCGGAAAGAACATCGAGCTGCTCGAAACCAAGGAGCAGCTCGAGAAGAAGATTCGCGAGCTCGACGTCTTGTTCGAGATCACGCAAGTCGCCGCGAGCGCGATGGAGATCGACGACCTCCTGGCCGGTGTTCTTGCGAGGACGATGCGCGCGACCGATGCGGAAGCAGCTTCGATTCTCCTTGCCGACGAGTACACCGGCGACCTGACGTTTCGCGCGGCCGTCGGCGGCGAGCCGGACCGCGTCAAGAAGATGAAAATCAAAGCCGGGCAGGGCATCAGCGGCTGGGTCGCCGAGCACGGCCGGCCGCAAATCGTGAATGACGCCAATGGGGACCCGCGGCACTCGACACACATCTCGGACCAAGTCGGCTACCACCCGAAGTCGGTGCTCTGCGTGCCGCTGCGCTGGGACGACGGCTCCGGCGCGCTTCAGCTCTTGAACAAATCAGGCGGGCGGGCCCCGTTCATCGATGACGACCTCAAGATGGCCACCGTCATCGCCGGGCATTTGTCGACCGCCATCGCCCAGGCGCAATCCCGTGCGCAGCGTGCGCGCCAGGAGCGGCTCACCACCCTCGGCCGTTTCCTTTCGAGCATGCTCCACGATTTGAAGACGCCGCTGACGGTGATCTCCGGCTACACCCAGATGCTGGTTCAGGAATCGGACGAATCCGAGCGGCGCGAGCTCGCGGCGTCAGTGAAACGGCAGGTTCAGCTTCTGACGACCATGATGGGCGAGACCTTGGCTTTCGCGAAGGGCGAGCGGCGCATCCTGATCCGCCGCGTCTACTTGCACACCTTCTTCGAGGACCTCGCCGACCAACTCAAACCCGAGTTGGCTGAGCGCGGCATCCGCCTCGAGCTCGCCCTCGGCGACCGCGGCGTCGCCCACTTCGACGAAGAGAAGATGCAGCGGGTGTTCCACAACCTCGCGCGGAACGCAGCGGAGGCCATCGGCGAGCGCGGCGGCGTTTGCCGGATGGAAGTGGATCGCGCCGAAGACGGGAACTTGGTCCTGACCTTTGCCGACGACGGCCCCGGTGTGTCCGAAGAGATCCGCGAGAAGCTGTTCGAGTCGTTCACGACGCACGGGAAGAAGGGCGGCACCGGATTGGGGCTGGCCATCGTGCAGAGCATCGTGGAGGACCACGGCGGGAGCGTGACAGTGGATAGCGAGCCGGGGCGGACGGCCTTTCAGATCGTGTTGCCGCAGCCTCAACCACGGACGAGTACGCGGCCGGCTGCGGCGGAGTAGAGCGCGGGGTCTGTGGCCACGGGTCATCGGAGAACGGCTCGCGACGCACGTGCTCGCGATTGGGAAACCGGGTCATCGGAGAACGGCTCGCGACGCACGTGCTCGCGAT
>JBLYYU010000005.1:0-4120 GCA_048550275.1 Polyangiales bacterium | reverse complement strand
GCTCACTCTGGACCTGGGATATTTTGCGGCCTTCGTCGGCGTCGAAAACGCGGACGAATGGAGAAACCCGACGTTCACTCGCGGGATCATCTACTTCAAGATGCAACCGTTCCGCCACCTCGGGCTGCGCGCCTTGATCCAACCCCACGACAGGGTGGACATCACCGTCATCGTCGCCAACGGAAGCATTTTTGGGACATCGTTTCCAAGCGATGTTCGGACGACGGTGCAGGTGCCCGCGGTCGGCGCACAGCTCGTCTACAGGTTCACCGATGACGGAGACATCCGGCTCGGAGGGGTCGCCAGCCCGAACGGCTCCAACGGGAACCGCGATTGGGAGGCCATTTTCGACCTGATCGCAACCTGGAGCCCCAAGGCCTGGGATTTGTTCATCAACGGTGATTACCAGTTTTCCAAACGAGGTCCCCTGACGGGCATCGATGCGACGAGGCAATGGGGCGTTAGCGTGGGCGGCAGTTACGAGCTCACGGACGACTGGGCGCTCGGCCTTCGGGCAGAGTACGTCGGGTCCGAAGACGGGTCAGACATCCGCGCCGACTTCACCGTAACGGGGACGGTTCGTTACTCACCGGTGGAGTATCTCATCTTGAGTCTCGAGCCCCGCGCCGAATTCGCGGGAAGTGACATCTTTTACTCCCGGCCATTCGTGACCGACCCCGCTACCGGCAATACGGTCCCGTCGCTCAACCAGGACTGGTTTTTCGGGTTCTGGATCGGCGCCACCGCTCGCATCGGCAACTAGCGAGCTTCGCCGCGTTGCAGGGCTCAAAGGCGTTCACGCTCAATCGTCGCCAATCGGTTTCGCCTGTGGTCCTTCGATGGGCACGCCCCTCGGGCCTTCAATGGGTACGCCGCTCGGGCCGTCGATTGGATCGGCTTCGGGCCCCTCAAGTGGTTTGCCGCTCGGCGCGATGGGCTCTTTCTTCGGGAGTGACGGAACCACGTTCTTGCGCTTGGGCAGCGCGCCGCCCACGTCGTACTCCTCGACGGTAGGGGGCTCGTACTGGATGTCGACGAAGGTAGAGACATGCGCCGAGACTGTGTCGGTCAGCGGCGACAAGACAACGTCTCCGGCCCGCTGCTCCAGACAGCGAAGGTCGTTGGCCGAGAGCCCTCCACCGCTCGCGCTCGGCTCGATGACCATTCCGGTCGGACGCACGACGGCGCGTATTTCGACGCGAATCAGCTTGGCGCTCGCCGGCTGGTAATCGCGCAGGCAGTCCGCAGGGCTTCGGACCGCCGCTCGGAGCTCGGCGGCGAGGTCACGAGGCGGCGGTGCGGGTGTCGGCTCGGGCTCCAGCAGTTTGGCAGGCTCCGCCGCGACGGGATCAGCGGGCTTCTCGGCAACCGGGTCAGCAGGCTTCTCGACGATGGGATCCGTCGCCGAACCGGTCCGCAACGCCGGAGGCTCTGCGTTGTCGGGCGACGCCGGTTCGGCCACAGCAGAAGGCGCGGGCGGTGCCGACGGCTCGTCGCGCGGCTTGCACGCTAAGGCCAACACGAGAGACGCACAAAGGACGAGGGCGCGAGTCATGCCTGCACCCTATCGCGAACGAAGCCGGACGCGAAACGAAGTCGCTGCCGGGCCGCACACTTCAATCGAACCAGCCACGCTTGTGCAGCGACCAAGCCACCCCAGCCGCCACGAGCGCCATGGCGCCGAGGGCCGCTGGATAAGCCCAGGGCTGCTTCAGCTCCGGCATGACCTCGAAATTCATCCCCCAAATACCCGCGAGGAGTGTGAGCGGCAAGAAGATGGTCGAAATGACGGTCAGGAAACCGATGCGGACGTTGAGCATATCCTGCTTGTACTCGATCGTTCGGTGTCGAAGCTCGCGGAAGCGCCCGTCCAGACGGTCGTCGACCCTTCGTGCCACCGCAGCGGCCGAGCGAAGCAAGCTCATCGGGCCCTGAAGCTCGCCGAAGTCCAGTGCCTCGCTCCGCGCTTCGGATAGAAGACTAAAAGTCTCGTCCTGCTCTTCGATGATACCCGAGGCGAGCAGCAGATCCGCCTTGAGGTCCGCGAGCTCCGAAGCATCGACATCGCCGGGGTCGACATCCATTCGCTGGTCGAGCATCAACAGTCGCTGACGATGTGCCCGCGCCGCGCGCGTAGTTCTTGCCCCGTGCCACAGAAGCATCGAGCTGAGATGGGTCGAATTTGAAGCGGGTCCCAACTCTGAAGCATCAAACGACCCGACCGCGTCGGCCGGCAACTCGATTGGTTCCGACCGGAAGGTGACTATCAAATTGGGGAGGCAAAGGGCTGCAACCTGCGACCGTCGATTGCACGCTTCATCTGCGAAAATGGGCCACTCCGCGAAAACCGCACGCCGCAAAACCGCGAAACTCGCCCCCTGCCCGGATGCGAGCATTCGCGTCTTGAGCAGACCTTTCACGCCGACTTCGTCGAGAAGGGGCTCGAGGCCCCCTCTTGAGGACTCTGAGAAGTCGATCCAAAAGACCCCGTCTCCAGCTCGCCAGCGTCGGCGGGCCTCCTCGCTATCGACCTCGATCAAGCGACCATTCGCGCTGACCTCGAAGCTTGCGGCGTCCATCATCGGCTCACTCATTCGCCGGAAGCCTCGAGCCGGTGCTCCGCTACGAGAGCTTCCAGCGCTTCCGTGTAAGGCCTGGCACGTCGCTCGGCGAAGCCGTCGATGAGGAAGCCAACGGCCCCAATCAAAATCAACGCCGGGCCCAAACCGTGCGCCCAGTCCGCCTTCGAGCCGAAGCGCAACGCCAGCCCGAGCAGCACCAACGTCGTCCACATCCCGATGTAGACCGGCCAGTTGTCGTTGACTTTCCGCATGCGGGGAAGCTCGTCGGCGAGCATGGCGGCGGGGTCCTCTTGCATGCCGGATTCGATCGCCGCGACCTGCCCGCCCGTGCGCAAGCCAACCGCCGCGCCAATCCCGATCGCAAAGAGCCCGAACACGATGAGCGGCACGGCCAGTCCCCAGGCGAATCCGCCACGTTCAGCACGCAAAGTCACCGCAGCAAAGGCCAACATCGCGACACCGACGGGAACGATGAAGCCGAGTGCTTCAATGCGTTCCCCGCGAAAATAGGAATGCATGATTTCGAAGAAGGGCATACGTGTGGAACGATTTCGCACGCGACGCTCTGGCGCGTCAAGCGGCAAGCTGGCCCGTGGGCAATGCGGCGTCCCGGCTCTCCCAGGCGGGCTCTGCCAAAGGGGGGAGGTGCATCGACCTCAACGGCCGCCGACCTCTTCGAGCTCCTTCGCGTAGGCTTCGGCGGCCTTGGTCCGGCCCATTTGCTGGTTGTAGCCCGCGAGCAGGCGCAGGACGTTCCGGTTCGCGGGGTAGCGCTTGCGCATTTGGCCGAGAGTCCGCAGCGCCGCCTGCTTCTTGCCCTGGTCGAATTGCGCCACCGAATAGACGTACCCGAATCGAATCATCTCCGGTCGAATCTCGTAGGCGCTCCGCAAGTGCCGCATGGCTTCGGCGTGCCGTTCGAGGCGAACCAAAGTCAGGCCCAGCGCGAACTCGACCGCGGCTCGGTCGGCGGCCTTGTTCAAGCCGGTCCGCAGGGTCGACTCCGCTTCTTCGTCCCGCTCTTGGGCGCGATACAGGTCCGCAAGGTTCACGTAGGCCGCGGTGAAGGTCGGATCGATGTCGAGCGCTTCGCGGAGATTCTCCTCGGCATGCTTGAAATCCCCCGAGAGCATCGCCACGTGCGCCATGTCGGCGAGGCCTTCGCCGCGGTCCGTGTTGTATGCGCGCGCCTTAATGTATTCGGCTGTCGCACTCTTGAGCGCGTCGCGGTCGGCCTTGCTCCATCCGCTCGCGTGAATGCCGAGCACCGCGGCCACGGCCTCGACTCGAACCGTACGCGCCTCATCACGAAGCAAGGGGCCCACCACCTCGACCCGTTGCTCGGGCGGTATATCCCTAGCCGCGACAGCCACCGAGCGCCGGACGATCGGGCTCGGGTCGTTTGCAGCTCGCATCAGGAGCGCAGGGAGCGCAGGCGAGCCGAGGTTTCGGAGCTCGAGGAGCGCGCTCGCTCGAACGATAGCGGGCGCCTTGCCCACGGCGATGAGCTCGACCAGGCCCGGTTCCCCCTCTGGCCG
>JBLYYU010000004.1:0-7579 GCA_048550275.1 Polyangiales bacterium | reverse complement strand
GCGCTATGGACGATTTCAGTGGACGAAGATCTTCAGATCTTCCCACTAGCAGGCCGCGCTTGGCACCCTCAATCGCAGTCCGTCTCGAATGTTGAGGCCCATCATGGTCAGGTTGAGCGCACCGGCGATCAACTCGAGGCCCTGAACCGCGAAGAAGGTGGTGTCGAAGGCTCCGGAGTTGGCCTTGGTGGCCAGAAAGATGGCCGATGGAAGCAGGACCAGTAGGCCGTTGCCCGCGATGAGCGGCATGCGCTTCTTCTTCTGGACGACGGCCGTTTCAGAACGACCTCGGCCGAGAGACATGCCTGAACCACCGGCCAGGGCCATGGCAGGTATCAGTACGAACATGCCCCAGAGGATGGCGTTCTTGACCATCGCGATCTGCGCGTGGGTTCCGAACGCTTCGCTGACGACGGTCGACGTCCAGAATGTGGCGATTGTTAGAAAACCGACGACCCCGGCCGTCGCGTGCATCTTGGTCTTCATGTCGTTGTCTCCTGCTGCCGCTTCACGCGTCAGGTGTGGGGGCCGAGCACCATGTGGGCGGGATGCCCTGCTAGGCTTGCTTTCGTTTGCATGATTCCTCCAGCGATTGTGGACAACGCTCTGCGACGGTTTTCATCAGTCGCAGCGCGCGTTTGATTTCCCGTTCGCTCAGCCCGTCTGAAAGCCGGTTGACCCAGGCGACCTGAGCCTCGTCGATCTGCGCGATCGCCTTGTGGCCTTTTCGACTCAGCGACGCCAGCTTGGCGCGTTGGTGATCGATGTTGTCTTGTAAGACGACCATCCCAAGCTGCACCAGGTCGTTGACAATTCGCTGCACGCCTTGACGGGCGAGCCCCATGCGTCGCGCGATCTGGGCCACGGTGAGCGGTCTGCCGGCCATGTCGATCGCGCCCATCACTTGCCACCGGGCGCTGGTGAGGCCGTGTGGCTTCGTGATCTCGTTACCTGCGTCCAAGAGCTCGCCGTTCAGCCGGAACGCTTCGAGAATCAACGCGGTCAGCGCCGCACCTGCAGGGGTTCGTCGAGCCATTGATGCTTCTCTTAGCAAAACGACAACATGTTGTCAATACGGCTATATGCAGCGATTTGCTGGGTTTGACGCCACCAGCCTCCGAAGCCCATCCCAATCCGTGAGGAACCCCACCACTCGGTTCCAACTCGGAGTGATTAGGGACGCCACCCTAAGCCCGGCTTCGGCCGGGCTTTCTCTTTGGTGTCAGTGTCAGGAATGCCCACCGCGGGGGGAAGCGCACGTCAGCCCCGCCGACCTAGCCAGTATCCGGGCCGTCGTTTGGCGTGAGCGATTGCGACGATCTCCACTGCCGCGGAGTCGGCGGCGAAGAACACGACGTATGGAAAGCGTTTGAGTGGGTGCTTTCGGTACGGCCGAGTTGGCAGCCAAATCGCGAAGGCTTGAGGATTCTCAACGATTGCTTGGAGCGCCTGATCAACGGGTGCCACGAACTCGACACCTAGGCCGCGACGTTTTCCCTCGTACCAGACCGCTGCCGACTGAAGCTCGGCCTCCGCATCGGGCAATACGCGAAGCGTTCGCCTCATCGACCGAGTTGGCTGAGCAACCGAGCGCGAACCTCGCCCCACTCAGGCGCAGGATGGCCTTTGTCGCGGGCGGCTTGCACCCGACGGTCCAGCTCGGCGAGCCACGCCGATTCCCAATCGCTGTCGGGGGGACCGTCGACGCTCGCAATCAGCTCGGACGCAAGCTCCAACCGCTCGTCTTCAGGGAGCGCGCTGGCCGCTTCGAGAAGCTTCTTTGCCGAGTCAGTCATTGCACCGTGAGTGTAGCACGCGTTGAGTCATGACGGGTTCTCGCCCAAGAGAGCTGAGAGTTTCGGCTTTGCTAGCCAGGCAGGTCTGATTCGTCTTCGTCGATCAGCCGATCCGCGAACCCAATCAGCAACCCGGCGCAGCCCGGAAATACCGTAAACGTCCCGTGGGGACGCCGGACCCGAGATCAGAAATGGTCTCGGGGCCTTTCTATTTGCGCGCTCAGAGGCCAAATGTCTGTCTGGCCTTCCTCTTCAGCCCAAGCCCTACTCCGCTGGGGGAGGCGCAGGCGCGAATGGGTTCGGGATCTCGATGTCTTCGGTGAGCGGCCATTCTCGGACCAGGTCCGGCCGGTGGCCCCTCGGGTACCACTTCTTCGGGTCGATCTCGTTGGCTTCGACGGTGTCGTTGATCACGTCGTAAACCTGATGCTTTGGAGCGGGGAACTTGATCGTCTTGGTCTTGAATACGGGCTTTGGCGTCTGGGACGAATCGCCGGCCACGCCCTCACGCCACCAGACTTTGCCGTCGCTGTGGATGTTGAAGGTCACGAGGTCGGGCGCTCCGAACGCGAACGCTCCCTTGAAGTGGTGTCGGACCTCCGCAACCGTCTCGTTGTTGAAGATGTCGTCATAGCTGTAGTGGGTGGCCACGCAGACCTTGGGCTGAGTCTTCTTGCAGATGTAGCCGAGGCCGTATGCCGGGGTGTGTGAAGTATCGACGGTGTATGCGGCCAGCGCGGGGGGCATCCCCAAAGCCTGCGCCGACATCGAAATGGTCGCGGTTTGGACCTCGCTGATCAGCATGTCCACACCCTTGCAGTGTTTGATGGTCAGGCTGTTGGGCCGATTGTCGCCGGTGTAGCAAAGGCTGCGACCGTTCCAGTCCAGCCTGTAGCTCGTGGCTCCATCCTTGGTGTGAGAGGTCGGCCAATGGGTGATCTTCACGCCGTTCTGCTCGTAGACGACGCCGCCTTCGTCCATGAAGTCGAACTCGTGCACGGCCGGTTTGTACCCATCGCCGATCGGCCAGCCATGGAAGCTGTCCTGATGCCAGGCCGTCATCTTCATCATGTGACGGATCATGTGGGAAATCCCGTACTGCTCCTCGGAACCGCTTGGGCCGTAGATGTGTAGCGGGGTCCACCCCCCCTGAATCGGACGGAACATCATGAAGTACGGGAGGTCGCTCATGTGGTCCATGTGCAGGTGTGTGAAGAAGATGTGATTGATCGTGTTGAACGGAACGCTGAACGAGTTGTAGTTTCGTAGCGAGCCAATCCCGAGGTCGAAAAGGACGTTCTCTCCGTTCCCGAGCTCCACGAAAATGCTCATCCCCGACTGCGACTGAGTTGGGTAGTACGTCGATCCCATGAAGATGACCCGAACCTCGTCGGGCTGAAGCTCCTCGGTGCCCGGGTAGTACAGCATCGTGGACTTGAAGTGCCTTGCCGGCGCGACGTGCGGAACCATCGTCTCGCCTTCGATCCATCGCTTGCCGGGATTACCCGCAACCTCCAAGAACGCTTTGGCCTCCATCAGCTTCGGATCCGGCTTGGGCTGCGCCTGCTGTGCCCACACCACCGATACGGCCGAGGCGACGCTTGCAAGAGCCATCACCGCCCACACTGTTTTACGCTTCATGCTAAGGGCCGTGCCACGTACCGGCACAGCGAGTCAAGGCACCCACCGGCGCCCCTCACGCGGCCAACCTCCTAAGCCGAACCCAATCGCTGAGGAACCCGACCACTTGGTTCCAACTCGGAGTGATTGAGGACGCCATCGGGACCTACGTCGCTCCATGGGGCGGGCGAGCCGCCACACGCTCTTCTGTGAGACGACTCTTTGTCGTCACTTGTCGGCAACACCCGCACACGTTACGGTCCCTGGAGTGCTCGCAATTCGTAGAGCTGCGTTTATGTACGGCGCAATCGTGTCAGTCGCGATCGGCTGCGGCGGTTCCAATGACTCGGGACCCTATGTGACCGAGGGCAAGGTCGTGCTTCCCTGCAGCGCGCACAGCGTCTATCGCTGCTGGCATGATTATTCGGATACCTGCCGCTTGAACGAAGCGATACGCATCAACTTCGACGACGGTTGCTACGAGTCCAATCGTTGGGGCCAGAACTGCACGGAGATCGAAGGTTGTGCCGAGGGCGAGTGGCTTGCGGAGGATTCATACGGTCAAGCGGTGATCATGAACGGCTGCCTGAACGACCCTCCACCGGGATCACGGGCCATCTCGACTCCCTCGGAGACCCTTTTGTCGGCGGCGGCGACGTCTTGCGGTGAGGTTCGTCAGCAGCGCAGAGAGGCGTGCAGCCAACTCTCGGTCGATGATTGCCTCGACGAGGGCGAGGGCTGCAGGGTCAGTGTCGAGGACGTCATCGACTGGGAGCAATACTGCGACACCGGAGAAGAGCGGCATTATTGCGAGTACCCGAGCAGCATCAGCCTGGGGACTATCTCTTGGCACCTCTGCCCTTACGCAAGATGCAGCGGCAACGAAGGTCCCTACGAAGATTGCCTCGAATCGACGGCGTGCGTTTGGACGAATGAGGATGAGAGCCAATGCCTACAGACGTGTGACTTGACAGAACCGCAGTGCGCCGAGAACGGAGTGTGCGAGCCGCTCCTCAGGCGAACGTCGGACGGGGTTTTTGAGACGGTCGACGTTTGCGTTCCGTAGCCTCGGCGCTTCACGTCGCCAGCTTCCGAAGCCCATCCCAAGCCGTGAGGCCCCTCAGCACTCCGTTCCAACTCGCAGGCCTTTGAGCAACTCCCGGGCGACGCCGACGCGGGTCAGATCTTCTTCACCAGAATGGCGACGATACTCACCAGCGCTGCGAGCTCACACAGGTACGTGACCGACGCGCTGAGCTGCCTTGCCATATCATTGCTGTACAGATAGCTCGCCGCGTGCCCGAGTCGCGAAACGAAGAAAGCCGTCACAAGAATCAGCAGGTAGCGTTGATCGACTTCGAGCGACGCTGCAACGAACACCATGAAGCTGAATGGCAGCACATGTTCGAGAGCATTCGCATGTGGTCGTATCGCTTTCTTGAGAGCCAACTTTCCGCCGTCACCCAAGCCAACTCGCTCGCGCATCCTCAAGCGCGAAATGTTCATCGCCAAGAGGGTTACCAAGCCGAGGTTCAGAACGATGTGCCAGTAGAACAGCGTCATGTTTTTTCCTCCGTGTGGGGCAGATAACTCAAGAACTGTCTACGGCAACGGGACGCAGCGCCACACGCGGCAAACCTGCGAAGCCCATTCGACCCCCACCCGCGTCAACCGATGAGACCTCGAGCGGCGACAGGTCGGTCGGCCGCTCGACCCACCCTACCTCGCCGGCTGCCCGTTCGTCGCCGTGGATGTGACCGGGTGCTCCTCGGCGGTCTGCCAGGGCACGTCGGGCCACCAGCGCTCGAAGGGCGCGGCGCTCTCGGGTTCGACGCTTTGACCCGGCCGCGGAAGCGCCATTTTCACTCCGGCTCGCTCGGCGGCGATCAGCGCTCGTTCCGCGGGCTCCGTCCAGCCGTGAAACGCAAGGTCGAAGAGGCCCCAGTGCACGGGGACGAAGAACTCGCCACGCAGCCACTGATGCGCGAGCACCGCCTGTTCGGGTCCGGTGTGCCAGTCGGGCCAGAGCGCGTGGTAGGCGCCCGCGTCGAACACGGTCAGGTCGAAAGGCCCGAGCTCGGCGCCGACCTTCTTCAGCCCGTCGAAGAGGCCGGTGTCGCCCGAGTAGAACACGCGGTGCTCGGGGCCGAGCATGGCCCAGCTCGCCCAAAGCGTGGCGTTCTGGTCGAAGACTCCGCGTCCCGAGGCGTGTCGTGCGGGAGTGCACACGAGCTGCAGGCCATCGACGGCCCCGCGCTCCCACCAGTCGAGCTCGACGATGCGTTCGGCGGGGACGCCCCAATACTCGAGGTGCGCGCCGACGCCGAGGGGAACGAAAAAAATGCTGTCCCAGTTCTTGATGACCTCGAAGGTGGCGTAGTCGAGGTGGTCGGGGTGGTCGTGTGAGATGAGGACGGCGTCGATCGCCGGCAAGCTCTCGAGGCTGAGCGGAGGCTCGTACCAGCGCTGCGGCCCGACCCAGGCGACTGGAGACGGCGATGGCCCCCAGACAGGGTCGGTGAGCACGCGGGTGCCGTCGATTTCGATGAGCAGCGACGAATGCCCGAACCACGTGACCCGGAGCCCGGTGGCCGGCGGCTCCGCGAACACGCTGCCGTCCCCCCGCACGACCGGGATGTCGCGCGCAGCGTTGTCCGGCGAGGCGTATTCGCTTCCCTCGAGCACCGCGTCGGCGACCTGAGAGATCGAGAAGTCGTCCCAGAGCGGCTGAGGGTTCTCGAAAGCGTCCGAGTCCCACTGAGGCGAGCTCTTCATCCGCGCGAGCCGTTCCCCCTCGGCGCGCTTCCCAAACGCAGCCCAGTTGGCGGAAATCACGACCGCAGCGGACAACAAGACGAGGCCCAGGAGAGCGGCCAGCGCCACGGCCAGCTTCTTCATCACGAGGGCGAGCCTTCGCCGAGGGCGGACTGTTTCATGAACGGGAATCTAACAGCCCGACAAGCCGGCGACAGCTTCCCGGCCCTCCCCGCCAAGGCCTCCTGCACGACTCTGGCGATCTCGGCCCCTGGGGCCGAGATCCAAGCCAAGCACCCTCGACGGGCCCCGCGTACCCAGGTTCCCCGAGCCCGCCCGCTCGGCACTCGATTCACAGGTGTGTCGTCCGTGCCACAGTGGGCTGTGGCCAAATGCGCACGCTCGGGGCCGCAATGCGGGAAACGACAGGCAACCGGCCGGGCACGTCTCTTGCTTGGTACAGCGTCATGGCTTCGCGTCACCCCCGACATCACTCGACCGTCGCGGTCATCCGAGAGCGCCTGATGCTCTGGTTGTGGCAGCACGGTTGGGGTTCGCGCCCGCTCTGACGCCGGCCGGCTGACGAACAAACGCTCAGGAACGCTTCAGCGCTCCTGTTCCTGCATCTTCTTCATCCACTCGTCCCGCATCTTCTCGGCTTCTTCTCGGGTCGTGGGCATCTTCATGTTCGGCACGCCGCTTGGCATTTCGGGCACCTCCTGCACTTGGTAGCCCGGCGGAACTCCGAACTTGCTGGCCGCGACCTTCTTCTCTTGCATCCGAGTGACTTCGAGCCCGCTCCGCTGGCCGCCCTTGTCCTTCGAGAGCATTCTCATGACGAAGCCGGGCTTGAAGCCGTATTCCTTCTCCATGAATTGCGCCCAGCCGCGGTTCGGGCTTTTTCCGCCACCGCCTCCAGTCGAGAACACCGTCTGCCAGAGCTTCGCCGGGTACCGGTCGCTCAACCAAAGGTCGGCTGTGCTCCCGTCGTCCTTGTCGGTGACGCGCAAGTGCCGGACGCTCTGCCCTGCGACTTTGTCTGTGCCGAGCTTCTTGATTTCGACGTTGGGCTTCTTGCCATCTTCCACGCCGGGCTGGCCCTGGGTCATCTTCTTGATCGTGTCTTTGGGGATCTTGGTGGCCTGCTTACGTTCATGGTCGAGCGCGTAGTCGTATTTCCCCTTGGCAGGCTTGACGTACGATGCACGGCTCGCCTTCCGCCCAGAGCTCTTCGCCGTGGTGTCCAACCGCACATCACCGCCCTTCGAGACGAAGATCTGAAATTCGACCGCCCCGGCCGATGCATCCCCGATCGACTTCGCGTCGATTTCACCTTCGACCCCGGCGTAGAACCCGCCCATTTCCTGACGTGCCGCCCCGACAACAGCGAGGCACGGGAAATACATCAG
>JBLYYU010000003.1:0-4505 GCA_048550275.1 Polyangiales bacterium | reverse complement strand
GTGACTTCGCCGACCCGGTTGAACGAGTAGGCGATGTAGCCGGCGATGACCTTCTGCGCGATTTCGGCGTAGGGGCCGGTGGCGGCGGCGAACGCCTGCATGCCTTCGACGTAGCGTCCGACCCGGTGCAGGTTCGAGACCTCCTCGATGAAGCCGAGATCCGGCCGTGATACCGAGGATTTCGCCACGTACTTCTGGGTTTTCGGATCGAGCACGATGCGGTTGCCGCCGTCGTCCTTGCCGAAAAAGCCCGCGCCGGTCTTGCGACCGAGAACGCCCTTGGCCATCAGGTCGGCCATGTAGCTCGGAAGCTTCAGCGTCTCGTGCGCTTCATCCGGTGCGAGCTCATAGATGTTGTCGACGATCGCGCGGTGGATGTCCCAGCCGACGAGGTCGATCGTGGCGAGCGGGGTCAGGGCGCGGCCGGTGTACGGACCGACGAGCTCGTCCATGAGAAGCGGCCCGTGCTCTTCGGCGAGGATCGCGCACTCGTTGAGCACCTTGAAACCGATGCGGTTGCCGGCGAAGCCCGCGGTATCGGCGGTGCGGACCATCGCGCGCCCGAGAAGCCTCGTGCAGTACTCGTCGAGGAAGTCGACCAGCTTGGGGTCGGTGTCCTTGCCGGCGATCAGCTCGGTCCCGACGATGACGTTCGGTGGGTTGAAGAAGTGCAAGCCGAGAAAGTTCTTGCGGAAGGAATCGCTACGGCCTTCGGCGAGCTGATTGATCGAAAGCCCCGAGGTGACGGTGGCGACGATCGAGTCCGGCCGGCGTGCCTTGTCGATTCGGTCGAAGAACTCTTTTTTGAGTGGGAGCTGCTCGGTTACCGCTTCGAAGATCAGGTCGGCTTCTCCAACCACGCGATCGAAGTCGGCGTCGTAGCTGCCGGTATCGACCCGCTTCGCCACGGTGCTCGAGCGCACCATCTTCACGGCCGCGGCAAGCCCGCCGTCCGCTTTCTCCTTGGTTCGCGCCAAGAAGGTGACCCGCGGTACCGCCGTGGTGAACAGCGCGCCGCTTCCGAGGCCCATCGCGCCGTTGGCACCGAGCACCACGACGTGTTTGATCGAGCGGGAGCTCAGCAAGTCCGAGGACTTGCCACCTGCCGCTGCTGTGGTCGCCGACAACATCTCTTATCCTTTCGCTGCCTCGGCCGTTTACAACTTAACTAGCCGGGAGCGAGAAATGTGGGTGCAGACAGCGCGGAGGTCAACCGAAGCTCTGCAAAAACAGGTGTTTACAAGCATTTTACAAATCGGATTTTCGCCGGTTTCTGGCCGACTAGCCGGGATTACGGCGATCTCGGAGCGCTCGTGTTAGGGAAGCGTTCTGATGGAGGGACAGAGCGTTGCCGAGGAGCTTGGAGTCAGCGAAGAGGCCGTCGCGCTGTTCCGAAGCGCCGACGCAATCGACCTGCACATCGAGTCCTTCGTGTGGCGCCGGATCTTCGGTTACGACCTCAATCGCGAGCATCGTGGCGGCATCTTCGGGCGCAGCTTTTTCGGTCACGCGGACTTTCCGACCGCGCGCGAAATCGGGCTCGGCGGCGCAACCTGGGTCATCTCGACCAATCCGGCGCGGACATCGCGCGGTCGGCGGCGCGTGTTCGAGCGAAACCTTGCCGAGCTCAGGACGCTGCTCCGCGACGCCCCAGGAATCGAACACGTGCGGACCGCCGCCGAGTTTCGAGCAGCGCGAGCTCGAGGCAATCACGCGGCGTTCATCGGCATTCAGGGCGGCAACGCCCTGGACGACGGGATCGAGGCTCTCGACGTGCTCGCGGATGGGTCGGTTCTCCGCGTCACCTTGCTTCACCTGACGTCCTCGCGGCTGGGCGCGACCAGCGCACCGGGTGGAAGTCGAAGCGCGGGCCTGAGCGATTTCGGAAAGGCCTATGTCGAGCGCCTGAACGAAATGCGCGTCGGCGTCGACCTCGCGCATGTCAGTCGACCCGGTTTCTTCGACGCCGCGGACGTGCATGACCCGACGCAACCTCTGTTTGTGACCCACACCGGCTTGGCCGGCGTTTACGAGCACTGGCGAAACATCACGGACGAGCAGTTGCGGATCGTCGCCGATACCGGCGGTACGGTTGGCGTGATCATGCATGCGGCGTTTCTCGGCCGGCGCCGGGTCACCGTCGGCACGGTCGTCGACCATCTCGAGCACATCGTAAACAGTGTCGGCGAGGAACACGCATCGATCGGCAGCGACTACGATGGGTTCATCATTCCGCCCAAGGACCTGCCGGGCATTTGGGCGTTTCCGCGCCTGGTCCAAGAAATGCTGGATCGGGGCTGGTCAGACGTTCGCATCCGGAAGATTCTCGGCGGGAACGCGCTTCGAGTCATCGAGGCGTTGCGCCCTTAGCCGCACGCGCACAGGCTTCGGCCATGGCACTCCTGGAACAGATCGACGCCGACCTCAAAAAGGCAATGCTCGAGCGGGATGAGGTGACTCGCGACACGCTGCGCATGGTCAAGTCCGAGCTCCTGACGCTCGACAATCCGGACGAGCTCGCCGTGCTCTCTAGGGCGGTGAAATCGAGGCGAGATAGCATCAAGAGCTACCTCGAAGGCGGCCGGCAGGACCTCGCCGACAGGGAGCAAGCCGAGATCGAGGTGATCGAGCGTTACCTTCCGAAGCAGCTCAGCGAAGAAGAAGCTCGTGAGGCCGTCGCGGCGATCATCGAAGAGCTGGGTCTTTCAAGCAAGAAGGAGCTCGGCAAGGTGATGAAGGAGATCAAGGCCCGCTTCCCGGGGCAGGTCGACGGAAAGCTCGCCTCGTCGATCGCCGGGCAGTTGCTCGGCTGAGCGGCTAGCTCATCGACGCGCTCTCGGTCGACCACCAGAGCCGGTACCGTTCGCGAACCGCGCGCCGGTCGTCTCCGGACATGTTGACGCGATAGCCGTAGTCTTGCGTCGACGCGCGAACCAAATCGCGGCTCGCGATCGCGCGAATCTCGGGGTCCTCGTGATCGAGGCTTTCAATGAGCCACTCCACCCGCGAACGCTCTCCGTTGTCGGAGTACCAGGCCTGCCAATCGGCTTCGTTCGCTCCGAAGTCCTGCGCCGTCAGCATGCGCAACACCCGCCACGCCGCTTCCCCCAAGACGCTGGGTTCGGAAAGGGACGGGATCAACGTTTCGACGCAGTGCTCGTCCCGCAGCACCGCGAGCGCGCGCATCGCGAGGAGCCGGGAGCGCTGGTCGGAGTCCGTGGCGACGGCGAGGGCGCGGAGCGACTCCTTGAGACCCTCCACACCTTCCTGCTCATGGAAGACCTCGAGCGCGTAGAGCGCGCTTCGAGACACCCCTTGGTCGTCGTCGAAAAGAGCGGCGGCCAAAGGCTCGATCACCGCAGGGTGGGGCAGCTCCGCAGCGACCAGGGTCGCGTAGTACCGCGTCTCGGGTTCTTCGGACTTCAGTAGCTCGGCCACGTAGGGCGCGGCGAGATCCCCGAACTCGACAAAAAGCCTGCACAGGGCCGAAACGCTTCGGCCGCGCGGCGGCTTCACGTGCGGCTCCCAGCGGTTGAACCAAAGCCGGCCTGGAAATCGGTCGCAGAGCACCGGGATCGCTTCTTCGCCCATCGCGAGGAGGGCCCCGTGGTCCGGCGCCACTTCGTTCGGCCCGTGCGTTCCCAGGCGGGTCAGCATGTGGTGAACTCTCGCCGTGAAGTCCGGTGGTTCGGGAGGCAGCAGGCTCCGCGGCGCCGTTCCGACCGCGCTCAGCTCGCCCACGTTCAAGTGCTCGACGAGGAATTTCATCGCGGCCGTCTTCGCGTCGTCCCCGCGTGCAGGTGGAATCCCTGTCCAGCGGCGGAATGCTCTGCCAAGCTCGCGGTCGGGCCACCATTTCGCTTCCAGGCTATCGCCCGGCGGAGGGTTCGAGGTTCGCCAACGATTGCTGGGCGGATTGGATTCCGGGGCGTCGCTCGGGCTCGGCGCCTCAACCCGATCCGACGGCGCGTTCTTGATCAGATACGTCGAGTCCGATTTGCTTCGTGACCCCATCGCTTCCGAGGGTACACCAAACGGAGTCAAACGAGCATTTTGATCCGGCGCTCCTCTTGTGGGGCGCTGACCTTGCCGTTCGCCGCCTCGCGAAGGAGCTTCTTGATACGAAGCCCGAGCACATCAATTTCGGTAGATGCGAAGTCCTCGGCGCCGAAACGAGCGACCTGCTCGGTCTGCCGCCGGAGGATCTCCATGTCCTGCCGTAGAATCCGCATTGCGACAGGCCGGAAGACCGTCTTCAAGAAGACGTTCGGGATCGGCGCTCTGACGGCGACGGTCGCGAACATGTCCGTGACCCCAGCGCTGCGCGGCCGGCATGTGGCAATTTATGCCCAGGACAGCGCGGGACTTTATGCGGGTAGACCACGTGGTGGACGAGCGCATGGACCCCTTCGCGGCGACCGAAGGAGCCGCGAAACTGCTCAAACGGAACTACGACCTGACCGGCACCTGGCCGCTGGCACTGACCAGTTACAACCACGGGACTG
>JBLYYU010000002.1:0-5677 GCA_048550275.1 Polyangiales bacterium | reverse complement strand
GTTGGGTGATGATCACCTCGGCATTGTCGGAGTTCTGCTCCCACTGCCACTGCCACCAGACGTCACCGTAGTACAGATTCGGGTACGGCCGCGCCGCCCGCGCTGAAGCTGCTCCTTGTTGTCGGCGTAGCCCACGACGAGCAACTGCTCCGAGCGATCGGTCTCGTCCGCCGTGTCCGCGATGAACAAGTGCGGCGCCATGACCTTCGGGCACTCCTCCTTCTTACGGAGCTTGCAGGGCGGAGGTTCGTAAATCTCGATGATGTACCCCGTCACCCCCAGCTCGGTGTCGAGCAACTTGCTCGGCCGTAGACGCAAGCCGTACACGCTGTACGACTCGTCCTCGTAGGTGGTCGGAAACGGAGCGGGTGGAAGTGTCGGAACCTCGGGAAGGTTCGGGACGATTTCCGGCAGTTGTTCGCCCTCGGCTTCGGGCTCCGAAGCGGACGTAATCTGTTCACAACCGGCGCTGAGCAGCACCCCAGCCAAAACCAGGCCTATTAGACGAGCTCCCATGTTTCCCCCTGTTCCAAACAAAGTAACACGGGCGATTCGCGAGCGACAATCTAGGGGGCGCTTCCGGAGCAGCCGACGTCCTCGGACAGGGGCTCTTCGAGCGCCATTTTCAGCGTGGGCGGAACGCCTGGGGTGCTTCGAAGCTGCTCCACGGCCGCCAGCGCCTCCGGGCTCCCGAGCGCCCGGAGCGCCTCGATCGCCCGGGCGGCGTTGTTCAGGTCCTCCGTGACCGCGTTGGCCGGGGCGGCTCGCATCACCACGAAAAAGAGCGCCTCGGCCGCGTCGCTCCGGCAGTGCGCGACCACGTAGTGGATCGCCGCCTCAGTCACCTGCGGCCACTCGTTCCGCGCCCTCAGCCTCCGATGAATCCGGTCCCAGCCCTCGTCGTGCGTCGCAAGGCTGAGCGTCTCGATGGCAGCCGCGCGAACCAGCGACATCGAGTCGTCGACCGAGGCCACCACCACCGGCAGCGCTTCCCCTTCGGTTCGAAGGCTCCGCACCGCCGCCGCGCGAACCATCGGCCAAGTGTCCCGCCGCGCGAGCGTCGCCCGGCCGAGCATCGTCTCGTCATCTCCCGAAAGAGCGGTCGCCGCGCTCGCGCGGACGCGCGGGTAGGGGTCGTTCAACGACGGCCGCGCACCCTCGCGCAGGCCCCGCGCGGTCATCGCGTCGACGGCCGCCTCTCGAAGCATCCACTCCTCTGCTCCAGCAGCTTGCTCCTTGGCGAAGCGATCGAGCGCCTTGCTCGGGCCCGCGGCCGCGCTGCTCTTCAACAATCGCCAGGTCGTCGAAAACTCGGCCGCGCTCGGCACTGCCTTCTCGACGAACGACGTCATCAGCGCGCGCTGCGGCTCCAAGCCCGCCAAGCCCAGCGCCACGCTCGCCACCGCCGGCGTCGAAGGCGAGCTCCCGAGCCAAGCCCGAAGCACCGCGTTGGTATCGGCGTCTGCTTCCGCCCGTTGCACCGCCGTCACGAGCGCAGCCCGAAGCCCCGGACGCTCCGAACCATCGCCGGTCGCGATCGAATCGAGCAGCGGCCGAATCGCATCCGCCGGCGCTACCCGCGCGAGAAGCGCGGCCGCACGATCCCCCACCTCGACATCGTCGAGAAGCGCTACGAACGCTTCCTGTCCGCGAACCCCGCTCCGCCTCAACGCCGCGAACGCCCGGTCACGCACGTCCTGGTCTTGGGAACGCGCCGCCTCGGCGAGCGTGTCGAACGCCGCGTCCTGTTCTCGAGCCAGGTTGAACAGTGCACCGATCGCCCGCTTCTGCGCCAGGGGCGAAAGCCTCGGCCAGGCACCCTGGATCTGTTTCGCCGCGCGCGCTCCGCCCGCCTGCAACACGTAAACCGCAGCGGTCGCCTCGTCGTGGTCTCCCTCGAGGGCCGCCACCGCGTCGGCAACCGCCACCGAATCGGGCGCGGCGAGCGCCGACGACGCCGAGCTCGCGACCGACAAAGCCAGCGCTAATGCAAAACCGTGTCTTCGCTTCGTCGTTCCCACTCGTTCACCACTCCGTCTCGAAGCTCCAACACCCGGTCCGCAGATCGAAGGAAGTTCTCCCGATGCGTGGCCACGATAACCAGTCCACCACGGTCGGCATGGTCGCGACAAACGCGAATCACGTTTTGCTCGTGCTCACCATCGAGTGCCGAGCTCGGCTCGTCGAGCAGCAAGCACGTCGCGCCTCGGTAGAGCGCCCGCGCGAGGGCGATTCGCTGCCGCTGGCCCGTCGAAAGATCCGACCCGCCTTCGTGCAGCACGCCGTCATACGCCCTCGGCCTCGCTGTGATGAACCCATGCGCGTCCACCCGCTTGCAAACCTCGATCACCCGTTCCCGATCGGGCTCGCTCTGCCCGAGCGCTACGTTGTTCAAGATCGTGTCACCAAAGAGCGCCGGCGTCTGTGGCATCCACGCGCTCGAATCCGTCCGACGCTCTCGAGACGCGCGCACCCCGTCGATCAGGACCTCGCCCTCGGAAAGCGGGAGCACTCCGGCAAGCACCGCCAGCAACGTCGACTTCCCCGCGCCGCTCTCCCCAGTGATCGCGATGAGCTCGCCGGCGCGAAACGAGGCGCTCACCTCGCGAAGCACTTGGCGCCCGTCGTAGTCGAACTGAAGCTCGGACATCCCCAGCGAGGCAAATGTCGCGGCGGCCGAATCACTCCTCTCGGCTGCCCGCGACTCGAGGCTCCAAAGCTCGTCCAGCCGATCGAGCGAAGCCAGCCCCGACCACCAGCCAAAGAGTGACTGCGCCAGCCCGTGCAGCGGCCGGTACATCAGGAGTAGGGCGACTAAGACCGTGCCCGCGGTGGCGAAATCCACGGAGCCCTCGGTCGTCCAGGCCAGGGCGATGACCAGAGCGATGCCGAGCGCCCCGGCGAGCTCGACCAGCGGCCCGGCCATCGAGCTCCAGGTCTCCGCCTCGACGCCGCGCCGCTCCGAACGTGCCCCGCTCGCGTCGATCGACGCCCAGGTCTGCTCGACCGCCCCGTAGGCCTGCAGTACGGCCGCCCCATCCACGGCCTCGGCCGTATCAGCCAGCACCCGGGTCTCTGCGCCGAAGAGCTCTCGCTGGAGGCGCCTCGCCGGACGGGCCGCCAGAACCACCAGGAGGACCGCTACTGGAAGGGCCAGAAGCCCAGCGGTGGCTAGCGCAGTATCCACCCTAAGCGCAACACTGGCCAACGCAGTAGCCACTAATATGCTCCGAATGCCCTGGCCGACCCCCAAATGAAGCAGCGTCCGGACTCCATGTACCTCCACCTGGATGCGAGAAGCGAGCTCTCCCGCTGGCCAATCGAGCAGCTTCGAGGGCTCCAGGCCGAGCACGTGTCGCAGCAATTTGCCACGAAATTCGCGAATTACGCCCAGTTGGAGCCTCGCTGCGAGGTGCGCCCGAAGCGTCTCCGACAGCGCGCGGGCGAGCCCGAGACAAACCAACAAGCCGACGATCTGCCCGAGCCCCAGAGAGGGAAACCGCAACGTCGCCGTACCGATTTCGGCGCCTGAATTCGCTTCCAAACTCCGTACGAGCGGCCCGACCAGCCAAGCGTATCCAGCCGTCGCGGCCGCTGCAGCCAGCATCGCGAGGAGCGTCGCCAGGGCGAGCCGCTTCCTGCGCCGAACTGATTTCAGCAGCTCGGTACGAGCAGGATTGTCACTGGAATTGCTCCGCAGAAACACGCCGGTTACCCCTTCTCAACGCAGCCGTAGGACCCATATACTCCCAGTTACTCCCACGACAAAATCCAAGCGCACAAAGGGCGTGTTCAACGCAGCGAGCGATTCCGGCACGATGCGTGCATCTGCATTCGGGTCGAGCGCTGGGTTCAAGCCCGATGGAAGAGTCGGGCGGTTTCGAGTGTTCAGCCATTCAGACGGGGTGCCACAGATTGCGGGTGCTACCGGAAGGCGAGAGGGAAAATGGCACGACAGGCAGCGACAAGACAGACAACGCGAAAGAGCCAGGTGAGAGCCAAGGCATCCAAGAAGACGGAGCCGAAGGCAGAAGCCGCGACTCAGAAGCCCGAAGCAGCCAAAGCGGCTCCTGCGGCCCAGGCGGCTCCGTCCGCTGAGCCCAGCAAGGAGCAGCTCGAAAAGGCCCGGGTCGAGAGCGAAAAGGCCCTCAAGGAGTTCGAGCGCCAAGGCGCCGGGGATTCGACCCTCACGCGGTACTTCCGCGAGATGATCGGCCACCGTGTCCTCACTCCCCAAGAAGAGATCGAAGCCGCGAAGCAAGTCGAGCGGCTCGAAATCGGCTACTGGGAGGCCCTGCTCAGCTACCCACCATGCTTCGAAAGCGTGGCCGCGGTCATCGAGGCTCGCGTGAAAGAGGAGCCGCTCCCCGAGCTCGCGTCGCTTCGCAAGCTCTGCAAGAGCGCCAAGGCCGACAAGCTCGGCAAGCGCCAGGAAGTTCGCTGGAACGACCTCTGTCTCCAGCTCTCCACCAAAATGCGCGAGCTCGATAGCGACCGCCTCTTCGTTCAAGAGTCGGACCGCGCGGTGCACCGTCTCGCAGGCGACTTCGCCGACGAGCGCGACATCGTGGGCGACCACGTCCGGGTCACCCCCACGTTCAAGCGCTACCTGCAACACGTGCGCGGCGCGCAAAAAGCGCAGCAACGGGCGAAGAACCGCTTCGTCGCCGCCAACCTGCGCCTCGTGGTCTCCATCGCGCGCCGCTACAACCGCGGCCGCCTCCCGCTCATCGACCTCATTCAGGAAGGCAATATCGGCCTGATGAAGGCCGTCGAGCGCTTCGACCACAACCGTGGTTACCGCTTCAGCACCTACGCCTCCTGGTGGATCCGCCACGCGATCAGCCGCGCGCTCGCCGACAAGGGCCGCGCCGTTCGTATCCCGGTGCACATGCTCGACACGTACAACCGCGTCGCGCGTGCGACCCAGGCCATCGCCACCCGCACCGGCAAGGAGCCCACGCCCGAAGAGCTCGAAAAGGAAACCGGCATCGCCGCCGAGAAGCTCGAGAAGATCAAGGGCTACTGGGCCGAAACACCGTTCTCCCTCGACCGTCCGGTCAACGACGAGGACGGCCGCAAGTTCATCGACTTCCTCGAAGAGGAAAACGTGCCGACGCCGTACGAGCAACTCGTTTCGCGCAAGTGGAGCGACGAGGTCCGCAGACTCCTCGACACCCTGACGCCGATGGAGGCCCGCATCCTGCGCTGGCGCTTCGGCCTCGACGACGAGGACGAGCTCACCCTCAAGGAGATTGGCGACAAGTACAATCTCTCCCGCGAACGAATCCGCCAGCTCCAAGAGCAGGCGCTCGGAAAGATTCGCCGACAGATCAAAGAGTGAGCTAGGCAGCTTGCACGACTGAAACACGCCGGTGGGGTAACTCGCCGGCGTTTATCAATTCTAGGGTGCGGGGACAAAGACGGGACAGTATCAGCCTCTGCAAGCGACGTCAGTCCCAGTACTTGCGGACCATACCGCGGAAACTCATCTAGCCAGGGGCGGGCGTCGCCGTGCGGCTGTGCTGCCGCGGATGTGGTGGGGGGGGGCTGCAGGAACCGAAGCCTGGTCAGTCTTAATTACACCGCCCACCCACCCCCACCCGTAATCCTCCCTGCGCGGCAATGGCTTCGCATTGCCTTGCCGGCGCATTCGCGCCGGGCTTCGCCGTTCCGG
>JBLYYU010000001.1:0-8371 GCA_048550275.1 Polyangiales bacterium | reverse complement strand
GGCAAGCCTCGCCTCGGCGCGCGCGCCAATCCGGGGTGGTTGCTGTCATGCGGATTGGCACTTGCGACGTCGACTACGCCCCCCATCGCGCCTTTTTCCACGCCCCTCCATACGTATCAATCTAGGGAGAAGGGTGACAGGGGCGCACTATTCCACGCGGAGATGCTGCCCCTGGATTTGACACGGTTTCGTGGACGCTCGCCCGCTTTCGTTGAGCTTGCCCGCCTTGGGCACCCCCCCTGTCGATCCCCTGCCGCCAGTGCTAGACCTACCCAATGCCCCTCCCCGGCTTTCATCCCGCCGTGGCGACCTGGTTCGAGCGTGCGTTTGGCGAGCCGACTCCGCCGCAGGTGGAGGGCTGGCCGGCGATTCGCGAAGGGCGGCACACGTTGATCGCTTCGCCCACTGGCTCGGGTAAGACGCTGGCGGCGTTCCTGTGCGCCATCGACGACCTGGTGCAGCGCGGTCTGAACGAAGGTCTCGAGGATCGGGTGAGCGTTCTCTACATTTCGCCGCTCAAGGCGCTCAGCAACGACATCGAGAAGAACCTCCAAGCACCGCTCGAAGGCATTCGCGGGACGCTCGAGGAGCTGGGCTACGCGGACGTCGACATCCGGACCGCGGTTCGCACGGGCGACACGCCCTCGTACCAGCGTACGAAGATGGTCAAGAAGCCCCCACACATCTTCGTGACCACGCCGGAGTCGCTGTACATCCTCCTAACGAGCGAAGGCGGCCGCCGAATGCTCTCCGATGTGCGGACGGTGATCGTCGATGAGATCCACGCCGTGGTCACCAACAAGCGCGGCGCCCATCTCGCGCTCTCTTTGGAGCGGCTGGAGGCCCTGGTGGGTCGCGAGATCACGCGGATCGGCCTTTCTGCCACGCAGAACCCAATCGAAGACGTGGCGCGCTTCCTCGTTGGCGCCCGGGGCAGGCCGGGTCACGAGAGTTGTGCGCCGGAATGCCGAATCGTCGACGTCGGACACCAGCGGGAAATGGACCTGGCGGTGGAGCTTCCGGGCTCGCCTCTCGAATCGGTGATGTCCCTCGAAGTCTGGGAAGAGGTTCACGCGAAGCTCGCGGCTCTGATCGAGGCGCACCGGACGACATTGATTTTCGTCAATACGAGGCGCCTCGCGGAACGGGTGACGCGCGACCTGAGCGAGCTGGTCGGCGAGGACGCGGTCACCTCGCACCATGGAAGTCTCGCGCGCGCTCACCGGCTCGAGGCCGAGCGGCGCCTGAAGTCCGGCGAGCTTCGGGCGGTGGTCGCGACGGCATCGCTCGAGCTCGGAATCGACGTGGGCGACGTGGACTTGGTCTGCCAACTAGGCTCACCGCATTCGGTGGCGACGTTCCTCCAACGGGTTGGTCGCTCCGGTCACTGGCATGGCGGCACACCGAAAGGCCGGCTCTTTCCAATGAGTCGCGACGACCTCATCGAGTGCGCGGCATTGATGCGATGTGTTCAACGTGGCGAGCTCGACCGCATCGAAATCCCCGACGGCCCGCTCGACATTTTGGCTCAGCAAGTCGTGGCTTCAACAGCGGCGACCGAAGGCTGGGATGAGCCCGAGCTCTTGGCACTCGCTCGTCGCGCCTGGCCGTACCGAAACTTAGACGAGGAGACGTTCGGCAAAGTGCTGCACGTGCTCTCTGAGGGGTTCGCAACGAGCCGCGGACGCCGGGGCGCCTTTCTTCACCACGACGAAGTCAATCGACACCTGCGCCCGCGACGCAGCGCGCGCCTGACCGCCATCACGAACGGCGGCGCGATTCCGGACAACTTCGACTACGAGGTTCGGCTCGAGCCCGAGGGGCTTCGGGTGGGTTCCTTGAACGAAGACTTCGCGATCGAGAGCATGGCCGGGGACATTTTTCAGCTCGGCAACGTCTCCTACGAGATCTTGCGGGTCGAGCCCGGCGTGGTCCGCGTCGCCGACGCGCGCGGGAAGCCGCCCAGCCTGCCGTTCTGGTTCGGAGAAGCGCCGTCGCGGGCGAACCTCTTGTCCGTTTCGGTGAACGCGATTCGCAACGGAGTCGAAGAACGTCATCGCGACCTCGAATCGGTCGCCGGGTGGATCGAAGAGGAGACCCAGATCGGCGGGCCGGCGGCGCAACAGGTCGCCGAGTACCTGGTGGCCTCCCGCATCGCCCTGAGCGCGATGCCCACGCGCGACACGGTCGTTCTCGAACGCTTCTTCGACGAAACGGGAGCCATGCACCTGGTGGTTCACGCGCCGCTCGGCAGCCGTGTCAACCGTGCCTGGGGCCTGTCTCTGCGAAAGCGATTCTGCCGCAGCTTCAACGTCGAGCTTCAAGCTGCCGCCACGGAAGACGCGATCGTCCTTTCGCTCGGACCCTCGCACAGCTTTCCCCTCGAAGACGTGTTCCGGTTTCTTCGGGCGGAGAACGTTCGCGATGTGCTCGTCCAGGCGCTGCTCGACGCGCCGATGTTTCAAACGCGCTGGCGCTGGAACGCGACGCGCTCGCTCGCGATCTCGCGCTTTCGTGGCGGCAAGAAGGTCCCGCCGCCGTTTCAGAGGATGCAGGCCGACGATCTGCTCGGCCTCTGCTTTCCGGACCAAGTCGCTTGCCTGGAGAACGTCGCCGGCGATCGCGAGATTCCCGACCACCCGCTCGTCCGGCAAACCGTTGAGGACTGCTTGCACGAGGCGATGGACATCGACGGGCTCGAGGCGCTTCTCACGCGCTTGCAGGCCGGCGAGCTCAAGCTTCTCGCGCGGGACCTGACGGAGCCCTCTCCTCTCGCCCAGGAAATCCTCAACGCAAAACCGTACGCGTTCCTGGACGACGCACCTCTCGAAGAGCGTCGGACGCAGGCCGTCATGTCGCGCCGCTGGCTGGATCCGAACCGCGCTTCAGACCTTGGAGCGCTCGACCAGAAGGCCATCGAGCGGGTGCGGAATGAAGCACGGCCGGAGCCTCGCGATGCCGAGGAGATGCACGACGCGCTCTTGTTGCACAACTGCCTGACCGAGCGAGAAGCGGTGGACGGCGAGTGGCTGGACTGGCTTCGAGAGCTGGTCGCAGCAGGTCGGGCGACGCGGTTCATCGTAGACGGCAAGCGGCTTTGGTCCGCGGCCGAGCGGCTGCCACTGCTCGAGGCCGTTTGGCCTAGTGGTCGGGCCGAAGCGGCGGTGCGCGTCCCGGAACGGCACCGGAAGGAGGTCTGGACGGCAGACGCTGCAGCGCGCGAAATCGTCCGGGGCCGTCTGCAGGCGTCGGGGCCGACAACCGCGACATCGCTCGGTGCCACGCTTGGTTTGCACGCAGGGCTGGTCGATTCCGCGCTCGCCTCGCTCGAAGGCGAGGGGTTCGTACTGCGCGGCACGTTCACGCCGGGCTCGAACGAAGTCGAATGGTGCGAGCGCGGTCTGCTTGCTCGGATTCACCGCTACACACTCAATCGATTGCGGAAGGAAATCGAAGCCGCCAGCTCAGCCGACTACCTTCGATTCCTGCTGGGCTGGCATCACGCCACACCCAGCACGCGAATGGAAGGCCCCGAAGGTCTAGCCGCGATCGTCGAGCAGCTCGAAGGGATGGAAGCGGGCGCCGCATCTTGGGAAGCCGATCTCTTGCCGGTTCGCATGGAGGGCTACGACCCGACCTGGCTCGACCAGCTCTGCATCTCCGGGCGTGTCACCTGGAGCCGCCGCACGCCTCCCAACGGTCGCGCATCGAGCCCCATTCGGACTAGCCCAGTCGCGTTCACCCGCCGTGGGCAAGCGTCGACCTGGAGGTTCCGATCGGTCTCCGAGAAGCCGGCCTCGCCGGACGCGATCGAGGCCCTCGAGATGCTCCAACGGTCCGGAGCGAGCTTCTTCGACGATATCGTTCGCGAGACGGGGCTCTTGCCAACGCGGGCCGAAGCGGCGCTTGGCGAGCTGGTTTCGTTGGGCTTGGTGACCGCCGACGGTTTCACGGGGCTCCGCGCCCTGCTCGCGCCGGACCCCAAACGGCAACGCCCCGGCCGGCGCGCGGTGGCGGCGTACAGTATGGAAGCAGCGGGCCGGTGGACAGTCTTGCCGGAGGCCCCCGAAGAGCACGACGTCGAAACCGTGGCCTGGACCTTACTTCGACGTTGGGGCGTCGTGTTCCGGCGATTGCTCGATCGCGAAGGCGATCTGCCACCCTGGTACGCGCTGCTGCGAGTGTATCGTCGCTTGGAAGCACAAGGTCGAATCCGCGGCGGGCGCTTCGTAGCTGGCTTCGCGGGAGAGCAGTACGCCCTACCCGAAGCCGTCACCGCACTTCGCAAGACGAGGCGCCAAGCGAAAACGGGAGAGCTCGTCTCGATCAGCGCAGCCGACCCGCTCAACTTGGTCGGCATCCTGACGCCGGGTCATCGCATCCCGGCTACACCCAAGAACCGGATCCTCTTTCGCGATGGCGTGCCCATCGCGTTCCGAGAGGGAAGCGAAAACCATTTTCTCGAGGACCCGGCGGAGGACCGCTGGGCCCTCACCAAGGCGCTCGGCCGGCAGCCGGTCCCAAGAGCGGTCCAAGCCTACCTAGGCAGCCGCCCCTAGTCGCGGCCGAGCGCGCTGAGGCTGGCACCCCAGCGTCCGCGCTACTAGGCTCAAGGCGCTCATGACCAACTCGTTGAACAAGTGCTTTTCGGAAGCGAGAATCAACAACCTCACGCTTCGCAACCGCCTCATCAAAGCAGCCACGTTCGAGGGCAAATCGCCGGGCGGCGTCCCGAGCAGCGCACTCGTCGAGTTCCACGAACGGATCGGCCAGGGCGGTATCGGCATGACCACGATCGCGTACTGCGCCGCCGAATCCGACGGGCGCATTCACGAAGACATGATGTACATGCACGAGGACATTCGGCCTGAGCTCGAGCGCTTCATCCACACCGTGAAAGCGACCGGGACCAAAGTGGCCGGGCAGCTTGGGCACTGTGGCGCGTTTACCAAGAACAAGGAGTTCAGCGGTAAGCGCCCCCTCGGCCCTTCGAAGGGCACCAACGCGCACGGACTCACCCATGGGCTGGGGCGCATCGCGGAAATGACAAAGCCCCAGATCCGAGAGCGGGCCGAGATCTTCGGCCGCGCGGCGGGCTTCATGAAGTCCGCGGGCTTCGACGCGATCGAGATCCACTTCGGTCATGGCTATGGGATCAGCCAGTTCATCAGTCCTAAGACCAACAAGCGCAAGTACGAGTACGGCGGCAGCCTCGCGAACCGCATGCGGTTTGCGCTCGATGTCTTGGCTGAGGTTCGCAAGAACGTGGGCGACGGCTATCCGCTGCTCGGCAAGATCAGCATGACGGACGGCGTGCCCGGCGGCGTGACCTACGACGACTCGGTCGAGATCGCGGCAATGCTCGAGGCTGGCGGACTCGACGTGATCATCTGCAGCGGCGGGACGAGCAGCATGAACCCCATGCTGCTCTTCCGGGGTGACAGCATGGTGCCGGGCCTGATCAAGCACGAGAAGAGCCGGTTGATGAAACTCGGCATTCGGCTCGCCGCCCCGGTCATGTTCAAGAACTACCCATACGAGGAGATGTACTTCCTCGACAACGCGCAGCGGATTCGTGATCGCGTCCAGTGCGGCGTCTGCTACATCGGCGGGGTTTGCACGAACGAGAGCATCCGCACCGTCATGGACGCGGGTTTCGACTTCATTCAGCTGGGCCGAGCTTTGATTTTCGACCCCGATTTTCCGAAGCACGCTCAGGCGCGAGAAAACTACAAGAACGGTTGCAACCACTGCAACCAGTGCGCCACTTTGATCGAGGCGCCGGGCGGCATCTACTGCGTCGAGCGCCCCGCTAACTTCAGTTGAGGAGGGGTCCGGTGTCTGGTCTCGATGTCTCGGTGAACGGCGCGGTTGCGAAGCTGGTATACGACCGACCCGACGTTCTCAACGCGCTCTCTCCTGAGCTCCTCGGCGATCTGATCGACGCCTGTGCCGAGCTCGCAGCAAACGAGGCGGTGAAGGTGGTCGTGTTTACCGGGGCCGGGGGGAACTTCTCTGCAGGCGCCGATCTGCCCGCCTTCCTCGCTCAGATCGGCGGAGGCGACCCGCATGCCACGGCCGACCTCGGTCGGAGAGCGACCAACGCCGTCGCAGATCTCCCACAGATCACCGTCGCGGCGATTCGCGGACATTGCGTCGGTGGCGGCTTGGTCCTCGCGGGCGCTTGCGACGTTCGAATCGGCGCCGAGGACACGCGCTTCCTGGTCCCCGAGCTCGACGCTGGAATCCCGCTCGCCTGGGGCGGAATGAAACACTTGGTTCGGCTCGTAGGTGAAACGCTGACCGCGGATTTGGTCCTCAGCTGCCGGCCGTTTGGCGCCGAGGAAGCGCTCCAGGGAGGCCTGATCAGCCGAGTCGTTTCCGTCGATCACTTTCAAGCAGAGGTCGATGAGTTGGTAGCGGCCGTGGTCCGAAAGCCTATGAGCGTGCTTCGGGTCACGAAGCAACAGCTGCGGGCCATTCGCGAGAAGCGCTTCGACGCCCGCAACGACGCGAGCGCACTCCTCGGGTCCCTCGCGGACCCGGAGGCGAGGACGCTCGGGCAGGCCTATGTCGCGAGCCGCATCCGAGACTCCGAGTCAGGCTGAGGCTTGCGCTGACAGCTGACGCGTCCCTGCTACAGTGCGAGCCGCAAATGATCCAAGCGCTCGAGAGAATCACCGTAGTCCCGTACACCGTTCAAGGAATCGAGCTCGACGCTAGCGGCGCCGTTTCGCCGGGTTGGTTTTCTCGTATCTTCGAGATGACCCGCTGGAAGGTCTTCGCGATGGACGAGTTTTCGCTTCGCTACCGTCTCGAGGGTGGAGTCGCCCGCGCCGGAACGTACGAATACGGCGTGCCCCTCACATACCGGGACGAGCTCGAGATACAGACTTGGGTGGCGCGAGTCGGCCGGACGAGCTTCGACTTCGGGCACCGGATCACCCGCATGAACGACGGCGCCGTCGCCGCGAGCGCCCGCATGGCCGTGGTGAACCTCGGTCCGGACGGCCCAGCCCCGCTCGACCCGGACGTCGCGGGGTTCGTGGTGGACGAGCCCACTCCTAGCGTCCGGCCCTGGCCGGAGGGCGAACGTACGAATTCGTGGAAGCGCCAATGGACAGTTCGCCCGAGCGACCAGGACAGCTTTCGACACGTCAACCAGGCCCGCTATGTCGACTACATCGACGACACGCGCTGGTTCGCTGCCAAGGCGGGCCAGGCGGCTGGTCTCGAGGGTCCCTTGGCAGGCCTTTCCGTCGAATATCTGCGCGAAACGCACGCCGGGCAGCAGGTCCAGATGGAAACCTGGGTCACGGGCGAAGGCGAATGCGCCTACGAGCTGACCCGGCTACCGAGCGGCGAAATACTGTCTCGGGGCCAGGCAACCCTGTCGGCACGCTAAAGTTTCGCCTGCCGGGGATTGGGTCTATCCTTGGTCTCGATGTTTCCCTCGCCCGGCAATGCGCATCCGCCGCCGGAGGCGCTCTTTGCCGGACGCTACGCGGTCGATGGCGCCCTGCCCTGGAGTGGTGTCGCATCGTATTACCGTGCGTCCTCTGAAGGCAGTCCGCTGATCCTCTGCGTCTTGCCACTCGACTTGAAGCACTCGAAGCAGGCCGAGGCGGCGTTTGCACACCTAGCGCACGGCTTGGGCGCGATTCGCTCGCCCGTGGTCCCGCGGGTCCTCGACGCGGGCATCATCGACGGTGTGCCTTACCTGGCATTCCAAGACATACGCGGAACGCTCCTGGCGGACGTCCTCCGCGACCGACCGTTGAGCTCGCTCAACGTGCTTCGCCTCGGCGCAGACATTCTCGAAGCGCTGAGCGCTGCCCATGCCCAAGGGGTGGTACACGGCGACCTCACCCCGCAGAACGTCATCGTCACCCGGACTCGAGATGGACAGCTCCGGGCGCGGCTCCTCGGAATCGGAGTCGTCCCGCTGATTCGCTCCGTCCCCGACGCGAGCCCGTTCGCCGCTCATACGGGGTCCGGCAAGCACGCCGTTGCATACATGGCCCCCGAGCTCTTCGGCGGTGGAGCGTTCGCGGGCGCGGCAGACCAGTATTCCGCGGGCGCTCTGCTCCATCACATGGTGATCGGGTCGCCTCCCGTCGGCTGGGAGGCCGATGAGGGGTTTGACGATCTGCCCGGGCTGCCCGATGTGATCAGGCGGGCGATGGCCAAGCACCCTCGAAACCGATACCCCGACGCTGCGGCCATGCGCGCAGCCCTCGAATGGATCGACGCCGAATCGGCCAAGCAGAATCCGCAGACTCAGGACATCGCGCCCTGGATGGAGACCTCCTACATCGGCTCGATCCCTGTCCCGGCGCTCGCGTCGAGCTCGCCGCCGCCCCAGGCCACT